>CAZIRA010000006.1:0-27228 GCA_964541615.1 uncultured Paludibacter sp. | reverse complement strand
AGAAATTTGAAATAGAAAAAATCAGAAGATAGGAGCACGAAGCCCGAAGTTTAAGAGTAGTAATAATCGCATACAGTTTTATCGCTGAAGGCTCTATCACAAAGTAATATCGCAAAGCATTATCGCTTAAAATGTCTTGTGGCTCTTTTAACTTTTACCCTGGCTCTTTCTCGTGTTCATTCAGCTCAGCGGTCTAAAAAGGCGAATACACCACTGCCAGTATCTGAGCTGGTTCGCCGGTCGGAGTCGTAATTAAATGATCCACAATAGAATCGTAATAAATACTGTCCCCGGTATTCAGTAGAATTGTTTCGTTTCCGTAAGTGACCGAAATTGAGCCACTCAGTACATAAATGAATTCTTCGCCTTCATGCGATGAGGAGATCATTTCGCCCTCTTCACCCGGTTTGATGTCTATGATAAACGGCTCCATAGCGCGTCCTGCTTTACGTGATGCAAGTGAGAAAAAATCCATGTGTGAATTGTTGGTTGACAGTTGGCTTGAAAACGTGGCGGGACGCAGGTTGTCAGCACTTCTGTTGACTACCGGACCGAAGTTTTCTGAATCGTCAAGAAAAGTTCCTATACGCACTCCGAGGGCCCTTGCAATCTTGATTAGCGACGATAATGACGGTATTTTATCACTTGAATCAATCAGCTTGATTTGCTCCAATGTAAGGCCGGAGCGTTTGGCCAACTCTTTTGTGGAAATATTTTTATCCGAACAAAGGGTTTTAATTTTTTTGGTTACCTCGTTCATATAGAATGATTTTTGAGTTAATGTTATTGTTTGAAGTTTTTCAAAGCGCAAAAGTATAAATTTTTTATGTTTATGGCAATATTTCTTTCATAATGTTTCGAAACGAGAGGTTTTTGTATTAATTCTAAATAACATTTTCATTTTATCAGTAAAACATTTTTTGTTCAGGCCATAATTTCCATTGTAAATCACTATTTTTGTAAGAAGTTCAAAAATCAAAAGCTATATGAAAAAATACTTGTTTGCCCTTATTTTGTGCGTTGCAACAGTTACTTACGCCCAAAAACCCACCCAAAAATGGATCGGTCAAAAGTATTCCATGTTTATTCATTTTGGACTTTACTCTGCCTACGGAGGCGTGTATGAGGGCAAGCCAATTATCCGCGGTTACAGCGAGCAAATCCAGTCATTTGCGGGAATTTTCAGCGACTGGTATGCCGATTCTGCCAAAAATTTTAATCCAACCGAATGGAATGCCGACGAAATTGTGGCGCTGGCCAAAGAAGCCGGAATGCGCTCCATTGTTTTTACCTCCAAGCACCACGACGGATTTTGCCTGTATCATTCTCAGTTCACAAAGTTCAATATTGTGGATGCAACGCCCTACAAGCGAGATTTGATGAAAGAACTTGCAGAAGCCTGCAAACGGGGCGGAATCGATTTTGCGGTTTATTTTTCGCTGATCGACTGGAATTTTCCGCAGGCCTACCCCATTTCCAGCCACAACGCCGATCCGCTCACGCCCGAACATTATCAATTCAATCTGAAACAGGTGGAAGAAATCATGACCAGTTACGGCCCAATTTCCGAAATTTGGTTTGACATGGGTTCGCTCACTCCCGAGCAGAGCAAAGGCCTCTACGATCTTGTGAACCGCCTGCAGCCAGAATGCATGATTAGCGGACGACTGGGCAATAACTACGTGGATTTCAGCGTGATGGCCGATAACGAATATCCTGATTACAAAATGAGTGTTCCGTGGCAAACGGCCGCATCTATGTTTGACGAAACATGGGGTTATCGCTCATGGCAAAAAAGAGGAAGCGTGCAGGAAAAAGTAAATGAAAAAATTGCCAGCTTAGTGAAAGTCATCAGCCGTGGTGGAAATTATTTGCTGAATATTGGTCCGAGAGGCAATGGATCCGTGGTTGAATTTGAAAGTGAAGTGCTGAAAAAAATGGGAGAATGGATCAAAGCCAACTCCGAAGCAATATATGCCTCCAAAGCAAATCCTTTTCCACATGCATTTTCGTGGGGCGATATCACAACCAAAAATAACAACTTGTACCTGTTTGTAAAAAACGACAATCAATCCATCGATTTGAGTGGGTTTTCAGGAAAAATAGCAAATATCGAAGTGCTTTCTTCCAGAGCTAAATGTCGTTTTAACCAAAACCGAAAAAATAATTCAGTCCGAATCAATATCCCGGACAATACCAATATTACTCCATTGACAGTTTTGAAAGTCACTTTCAAAGATAAATTCACTGTTCTACCATCAGAAGTTATCCATACAAACCATCTTACGGCGTGGAATGCAGTTCCTGAATTTGGTCATTCCAGCTTGGATTATTATTGTGGTTACAAAAGCCTGACCGGCTACACGTGGGATTTTCAGACTAATAAGAAAGAAATTACTCCGGAAATTACTTTTACGGAAAATGAAATCGGCAAAGAAATCATGGTTCGTGTAGATAACGAAGAGAAAGTAGTTAAGCTGAATCCATCTACAACTATTGAACGGGTTGACTTTAACGCTCCTTTTGACTTCAGGTTTGGAAATCTTTATACAAAAAACGGTAAAGGAGTTTTCGGATATGTAGAAGAAGAAAATCAGGGAAATATTTACACATCGAATTGGAAAAAGATTGAGAATTTCAACTACGAAGAAAAGCATGAAATGGAGCTGAATCCACGCCAAAGTGTACTTTTCCTTCAAGAAATCGAAAGCACTGAAAATCAGAATATCGCCGTTGAAATTGGCAGTGGAAACGGAGTTTACCTCTTGCTGAACGGGAAATACATTACTGCCCATTTACTTCCAACGCAAGACGAATATCAGAAAGAAATCGTAGTTCTCCCGCTTGAGAAAGGGAAAAATCAACTGCTAATCAAATACTTCAACCACAAAGCCGACCGATTGAATTTCAGTATCACGCCAATAACCGGGTGGATACATTACAAAATGAAATTACCCGCTTTCAAACTGAAAAAATCAGCTACTCACCAGCTTTCCATCAAAGAATCGAACCCTGATTCGAAAGTTTCACCGCTGAGGATGAATAATGTGGAGGTGAGATTTTAAAAAACAAAAAAATCCCGTTTCCAGAATGAAGAAGCGGGATTTTTTCCATTTATACTGATTTTTCTACTTACCACTCATCCTCAAAATCGTCAGCGAATAGGCTTTCAATTCTATCGGAGAATCTTTGCTTAACGAAACCTCGCTTGTAGTTGGGGTGAGTTTACGGTCGGCCGGATTTCCGGTAAGGATTGACATAGTAGCCCTGGAAGAATCTGATACCGGCAAATCTAATTTCACATTTGCAGATTCAGGCAACAAATTCACCATTTTTACAATCAAATCACCCGATTGAGGCTCTTTCACAATGGAAATTGCAAAGCGTTTTTTCACGTCCTCCCGCCAGTTGTCCACGTTAACTTTGGCTGGTATATACTGAGTTCCAGAGTTGTTACCAAACAATTTTTGCACTTCGTAACCTACGGTAGGTTTCACTTCGGTGTTATTAAAATAAATCAAATCAGGATTCCACTGCGTGAAGCCGTCTTTCGCCAAAAGCGGTGCGTAGGAAGTCATATGTACAACGTCACCGTTTCGCTCGATATTGATCAGATGCAGGGCTTCGGTCAGTGCTGTTTCCAGATTATTCGGTCTTCCGTGCATGTGTGAGGCATATTCGCCCAGATAAACCTTCGATTTTGTTCGATCGTATTTGTCGTAGTAATCCTGATTGTGAATGTACCAGCCCGGACTTACGTAGTAATGTTCATCGACAATTGGAACATCCATTCGGGTTGCCAGATCCCAGCCTTCATCGTAATCTGTTCCTTCGAAAAATGGTCCTACCGTACCAATTACCACGATTTCAGGATATTTTTCTTTCACTGCATCAAAAATCATTTTGAATCTTTCCTCAAAAACATCAGTAATCAAATCTTCATTTCCCACACCGACATATTTCAGGTTGAATGGTTTCGGATGTCCTGCTTCGGCACGCATTTTTGCCCATCGGGAAGTCTTCGGATCACCGTTTGCCCACTCAATCAAATCAAGTACATCCTGCACATAATCACCCATGTCGCACATCGGGATTCCGCCGTTCTGACCGCCGTGAGCCGAATTCTGGCAAGGTACGCCCGCCGCAACTACCGGAAGAGGCACAGCTCCAACGTCTTCACAAAACTGAAAGTATTCAAAATAACCTAAACCGCCCGTTTGGTGGTAATTCCAGATATTCCGCTGTCCTTTACGGGTCTCTATAGGTCCTACCGTTTTTTTCCAGTCATAAATATTATGAATTCCATCACCGTGAGCCACACAACCGCCCGGAAAACGGATAAAACGAGGCTTCATATCTGCCAATGTTTGTGCTAAATCGGCACGCAAACCGTTCTTTCTCCCCATGAAAGTTTTTTGTGGGAAAAGCGAAACCATGTCAACTGCCAGCTTACCATTTCCGGACGGAATAAACTGAAGCACAGCATTATTTGAGCCACTTTTTGCAGATAATACGGTTTGTTGTTTGCTCCATTTTGAAGTTGGAATTCTCACGTTGTTTTCAGCCAGAATTTCTCCTTTCTCATCAACAAGGCGAACTTTCACCTGACTGGTCTTTCCTGAAATTTGTTTGGTAAACACCGAAAAATCGTACTTTTCTCCCTGCCTGATCACAATTCCTGCAAAACCAACATTCGACAACGCAACACCCGGATTTTTCAGATCCAAAACTGCGTAGGTTGGATTATTTTCATGAATGGGAGAAGCAGTTTCAAACTCCAAATCGCTTTGATCCGAAAGACTCCACGAATGGCTGTGATTCCAGGACTGGTCGCGGTTGTTCCTGTCGGAAGGTGTATATTCAAAACTCCGGTTTTGCACCAGTTCGGCATAGAGCCCGCCGTCCGCAGCGTAGTTGATATCTTCGTAAAAAATCCCGATCAACATATCCGAAATTTCTTTGGAGTTTTCAGGAATGGCTTTTACGGTCACATCCACAGGTTTTAATCCGGCAAAGCGAACCGCATCCTGGCTTGTCGTTTCACTGTAAAGCAGGTTTTTGTAATTCTTTAGTTCTGCGTGATTCAGGATTTTGTCTAGTGTCCACCACGAAACACGGTGCATGTTTCCGGTTACATTTTCACCGTCAATTTCAAAAGTTTTTCGCGGATCTTTGTACTCGGATTGAGCAATTAATGATTCTTCAGAATAAGTTTTAAAATCGGAAGTAGTAACTTTCTTAAGCTGATCTCCACTTTTGAAAAGAACCGAATAATTGTTTGAATTGGGAATAAAATTAACGATCGGATCCAAAAAATTTCCTTCCTTGATATCGGGATAACTTTGGCGCCTCCAACTTATCAAATCATCCGATTCGGCGTGTGCAAATCGGCTTTCATCTTCATTCAGCGACCATATAGCGTGCCATTTATTGTCTTTTCCAAAGATTACAAACGGAGACAACATCCTTTTCTGAGAGCCCCAGGAGCCGTAATCGCTTTTTACAAAACTAAATTCGTTGCTCACTTTGTTCCAGGATTTCCCATCGTGGCTCCAAGCGTAATGCAGGCCGTTGTGACCCCGGTTCTTGGTGGTTGCGTACGACAAAAGATAAACCGAATCCGGCTTGCTGTTCAATGTGCTTTGGGCATAAATTTGCAAGCTGAATATAATTATCAACGCAAAACTGAAATACTTCTTCATACTTTTTTCTACTAAAATTTCATTTTTAATCCCCAGCGTTTTGCCAGTTTATTGGCTTCTTTTCTGGTCAGGTGAATGACGCTGGCGTGTTTTTGTTCGGAGAAATTGGTTGTTTTCATTACTCCTTTATTGAAATGCCCCAGATTCTCAAAATTCTTGAAATCCGACGTTTCAATAAAACCAAAATTATGCGGTTTAATGCTGTAAATATCGTACATCAGCACCCATTTATCCTCGCCGATCCTCTTCCATACATTCGGAGCTTCGCAACCGCCTTTTTCGGGGTCGTACCACGTAGGATCGTACTCGTAGCCACCATTTATCCGGTCAGAAACCGCTTGCTTTATACCGGCAGTTCCGTCGTGCGAAACATAGAAAAGGTGGTATTTATCGCCGACTTTGGTGATATCGCCGTCAATGTAAGATTTCGTGGTATCGGGATATTGGAAAAGCAGTTCCGGTTTGGTCTCCATTGCTGTAAAATCATCGTTCATATAGGCGTAATAAATTTTGTTTACCCCTTTTCCAAACCGCATGGAATAGTAGAGCATCACCTTTTTTGCCTTGTCGTCGAAAGTGATTTCCGGCGCCCAGGCACAGCCAATGTCCCATAATTCGGGAAATGCCTTGTCAACCCGATAGCTTGTGTGCGACCAGTTGATCAGGTCTTTGGATTTCATCAAAACCAGCGCCCGATTGTTTCCCCAGCCGTATTTCCCTCCATCTCGTTGCCATTCTGTATCCCGATAACCGGCACGTTGCGCAAAAATATGCAAATCGGTCAACGCCATATAAAACATCCCGTTCGGAGCACGGAAAATATGCGGATCGCGAATCCCTTTTTGCTCCGCAATGGTATCGCCGGCAATGATCGGCTCGCCGTTATTCACATCCGTGAAAGTGTAACCGTCCTTGCTCAAAGCCATATACAGGCTGTGGGTGGCATCTTTGAAATAGACCATCAGATAGGCTTTCATATCTTTTTCCTTCGGGGCTTTCTTTGCAAAAGTAACCTGGGGAATAAACAAAAGCTGGATAAAAAGGAATAAAAAGATTTTTTTCATATCCATTTCTTAATCAAATCTAATCATCTGAATTAGCTATTTTACTTTCTTCAATTTCAACAAAACAGACTCGTGTGAACGAAGACTCACGCTGATTTCATCCGAATAAGTTCCCATTTTCTTGCCGTTCCACATTTCGGTCACTTTGCATTTTTGAAGTCCGAGATCACTTAGTTTGACTTTCACTTCTCTGTTTTGTTTTTCATCGGAAATATTGAAAAGTGCTAGGTAAATGTCGCCGTTTTTTCTGTTTTTGGAAGTGATAGCCAGTTTTTTATCCTGCTGATAAAGCTGTCTTACATCAGTGCCTTCTTTGTGCATTTTCAAGACATTTTTATTGGTCAATAATGACAAAGTAAACGCATCATTGCTCGGCAGATCACCACCAAACATCAGCGGAGATTTGAAAATGGTAAACAGATTCATCAGTGTGTACTGCTCATCTTTCGTCAGTCGAGACATCCGGTCGGCGCCTCTTTCTCCACGAATGGAAATCCTTCCCAGCGGAATCATATCGCAATCAGGCCAGGTCGGTTCGATATAATCGTACCATTTTTCGGAAATTTTCATCAAATGGGTGATATGACGCCATTCGTCCCAAACATCGTCCACCATGCGCCACATATTGGCGTGGTTTTTCACGTGATCGGCCTTTGCTACAGGAGTTTCACCGGGTGAAGTGCTCAGCACAATTTTTCGCCCGCTTTTATCAATCGCTTTGCGAATCATCTCAATTTCAGTCTGGTGGTACGGGCGGGAAAGGTCGTCAATCTTGATAAAATCAACTCCCCACGACGCATACAGTTCAAATATAGAATTGTAATATTCCTGCGCTCCCGGCACGTCCAGAATGGTGTAATTATCTCTTAACCAAGTGCACTGAATCGAATCGGTGTAGATTTTATCGGCCGTAATTCCGTTTGTTCCCTTGATTGGAAGCTTTTTAGCAACAGCTTCCTTCGGAATGCCACGCATAATGTGAATCCCGAATTTCAGCCCTTTTTTATGCACATAATCGGCCAATTCTTTGAATCCTTTACCGTCTTTTGCTGAGGGGAAACGATTCACGGCCGGCTGATAACGTCCGTATTCATCCAGCACATAGCGAGGATCGGTTTGGTTGTATCCGCCGGCTTTGTCATTCTCCACAAACCACCGAATATCCACCACAATGTATTCCCAACCGTATTTTTTCAAATGCTTTGCCATATAATCGGCATTGCTTTTCACTTCGTGCTCTTCCACAGTCGGGCCGTAGCAATCCCAGCTGTTCCAACCCATCGGCGGAGTTTTTGCCCAATTCTTGAATTCTCCTTCTTTGAACTGTGCGGACAAACTCAGATTCAGTCCGAGCAACACAATTCCAATAATTAAAAATGTCTTTCTCATTATAGTTTTACTTTTATTTCTTTTCCTTTGTAACTAACCATTTTAGAAGCTCCACCAACACTTTTCACATTGAATTTCCGATTCTTCAGCATTCCTTTGAAAGTTCCTTTTCTTGCTCCGATTGTCAAAGTTTTGGTTGCTTCACTCCACGAAATTGGAATTTCGGAATAAGCACCATTTTCATAGTTGTAATTGTCAAATTCATCTTCATAAAGCGTGAAATCTCCATCAGCGCCCGGATAAATTCTCAACTCCAGATTATCCCATTTTTTCTCAGTGGCGTATTGTACTTTCGGACCAAAAGGAACAATAGACCCGGCGCGAACATACAATGGAATAATATCAATCGGCACATCTTTCACCACAGTTTGTCCGCCGTTGTAGGTTTCTCCTGTCCAGAAATCAATCCATTTGGTACCTTTTGGCAGATAAACTTCCTGCTTCCCAATTTTGCTGAAATCTTCATAAGGATTTTTCCATTTGTTTTCCTTCGAAAACACATACATCGGTTCGGTAACAGGCGTAACCAGAAATGCTTTTCCAAACATATACTGATTATTTATGGTATGAACTTTCTTATCTTCATTAAAATCCATAAACAATGCACGGAGGAATGAGCCTGAATTTTTGGTAACCTGCCAACCTGTGGAGTACAGATAAGGGAGCAAGGCGTAGCGAAGATTTATGTATTTTTCCTCTGTATCGTACACCCAGTCGCCTTTTTTACCCAAATTGTATATTTCTTTTTTAACTCCACTGCCGTGCGAACGAAGCATAGGAAGAAACGTTCCGTATTGGAACCAGCGAACATAAAGTTCATGGTAAGCTTTGTTGTTTACTTCACCTTCATAATCCCAATGGAAAAAGCCACCAATGTCAGTATTCCAGTAAGGAATTCCGGTTAGAGAGAAATTCAATCCGGTTGGGATTTGTTTTTTGAACACATTCCAGTTGGAAACCACATCACCCGACCAGGTATTGGCTCCGTATCGTTGCTGTCCGGCAAATGCACATCGGGTAAGTAAATACACTCGTTTATCGGAAGAAACGGCACGCTGACGGTCGTAAATTCCACTGTTTGTCATTAGCGGAAATGCATTAACCACGCTTCGATACGTCCCCATTGCGGTAGCAATATCAAAATCCTTTTCCTGCACATTCAAATGATCCGGTTCAGTGGAATCCGTCCACCAGGCATCGATTCCTTTTGAGAATAATCCTTTGTTCAGGTGATTCCAGTAAATATCGCGGGCTTTATCGTTGTAAGCATCGTAAACCCTTACGCCAGAGGGCTTTGTTCTGTCGGGAGGCCAGGTTTGAAGCGCTGATTCCGGCCAGGTGGTGAATTCCAACAATCCGTCAATTGCCTTTAATTCTTTGTGCTGTTTGGTATCCGGACCAAATGACGCCCAGATTGAAATCATAATTTTGGCATTATTCTTATGAATGTGGTCAATCATTTTTTGTGGTTCAGGAAATTCCGGATTATCAAAATTCATCGAATTCCAATTGGTGTTTGGTCCCCAGTACTGCCAATCCTGAATGATTCCATCAAGAGGAACTCCCAGTTCACGGTATTTATCCACGACTTCCATCGTTTCCCATTGGGATTTGTAACGTTCGCGCGACTGCCAAAAACCGAAAGTCCAGAGCGGAAACATAGGCGATTGGCCGGTTAAGTTACGGATTTGAGCAATTACACCATCGGCATTGCCACCGTACATAAAATAATAATCTATGCATTCGCCAACTTCAGAATTGAAAGACATTTCCTGCGGATTATCCGTGAAAGTGGTCGGTGAATAATTATCCCAAAACATTCCGTATCCTTTTGTGGACTGAATAATGGGTACACTGGCGTACAAGGCTCTCTGGCGCATAAAATGCGAAGTGTTTCGCTGATTCAGGTTATCCACCTGTTGCTGGCCAAGTCCATAAACGGCCTCGTCTTTATCCAGCAGATAGGCCTGTCTGACGCTGAAAGTTTTATTGCCGGCATCATTGAAAGGAGTGAATTGTGCTCCGTAATCCTTTTCTGTAAAAAGCGGATTGTTTTTTAAATCGCTGAAAGAAACTTTTCCGGTAATTAAATTCAAAAAAGTTACCACTTTTTCGCTTTGAATAGAAACAACATCTCCGTTTTTTTCAATTTTCAAATCAACTTTTTCAGGAGATTTCACTACTGACAAACTTTCTTTTTTTGGATTGCGGTTCTCCGGCGCTTTGAAAACTCGAACAATAGAAGGAGAATAGAATTTTACCTCTACATTCATTGACTGAACGTTTGTTCTCACTCCGTTTTCAGTTTTCTGAAAATTCTGAGCAGGCAGAATTGCGAAAACTGTCAATAAAAAGATTACTAATGTGTATTTTTTCATGGCTAATGTGATTAAGGCGTTACAATCACTTTTTTGATAAATCCTTTTTCGTCGAATTCCATTCGGTCAATCGCAACTTCGCGGTGGAAGCCGGCAGGACTGCCCATTTTTATACCGTTTGGACGATTGAATCGGTGGTAAACAATGTACCATTCATCTTTCCCGGGAATTTGAAGCACCGAATTATGACCTGTTCCGTAAATTCCTTTGCTTTCGTCTTTCTCCAAAATCAAGTTATTTTCCGGTATGGAGATTGGTCCCACAGGTGAATTTGCTATTCCATATCTTACACGGTAATTTGGATCGCGCGTGTCATTCTCGGACCAGAGGAAATAATATTTACCGTTTCGATAAATCACCACGGTTCCTTCTCTGAATGTTCTGTCAGAGGGTGTAATCACTTTTACTGTGTTTTTCCTGATAGATTTCATATCCGTATTCAATTCCGCTACTGCCATATAACCATTGCCCCAGTAGAGGTAGCTTTTGCCGGTTTTTGGATCGGTGAAAACTTCCGGATCAATCTCCTGACCGCCTTTCACGCCTTCAGGACGGAAATCGATCAGCGCTTTTCCTGAATCTACAAATGGACCTTCGGGATTGTCAGATTTGGCCACACCTACTTTCTGCGTAGCAGTAAAGTAGTAGAAATATTTGTACTTACCATTGATTTTCTTTTCGATAATCGTCGGAGCCCAGGCGTTTCGGTTTGCCCAGGAAACGTCTTTGTTCAGGTCGAGAATAATTCCTTCGTCCTTCCAGTTATATAAATCCGTTGACGAGAAAGTTTTGAAATAAGTACCCGACCATCCATCGTATCCATCGCTCGTTGGGTAGATATAATATTTCTTCGTTTTGTTGGAATAAATTACTGCCGGGTCAGCGTAAAATCCTTTCAAAACAGGATTATGACCTGATTCCGGAAATTTTTCGGGTTTCCCCCATTTATCAGTCAGTTTTTCCAGTTCTTGTTGTGTAATCGGAATGATTGAGCCGTGTCTCGGGTGAAAATCCATCGAAATAGCTTCGTCTATTACGGTGAAATTCTGCAAATCGTAACTTTCCGTAAATTGATAAGTGCCCCGCATATAGACATCGTACATCAAAATGTATTTGTCCGAATTGATCAATTTGAAAACTCCGGCACCTTCCACAGCATCTTTTGTCTGCTGTTTGTAATCGTCGTATTCGGTCCAGTTTCCGGAAGTGAGTGATTTGGTTGTAGCCAGTTTTATGCCGTTTCCGTGTCCTTCAGTTTTGTAGAACATGTGAAAAAGTGAATCTTTATATACAATGTCTCCGTCAATGCAAGATCTTCCGTTTTTTGGGAAAAATAGCTGTTTTGGTTCGCCTTCAATGTCGGTGAAATCTTTATTTGCGTAAGCATAATAGATAATATCCACTCCGTTTCCATGAAGCATCGACCAGTAAATCATATATTTTCCGGCTTCCGGATCGAACACAGTCTGCGGTGCCCAAACACGAAGCAGGTTTTCCTGATTCTTATACTTTTTCTGAATATTAACCACCGAAGAAGTCCAGTTTATCAGGTCGTTTGATTTCAAAAGCACCATCGCACGATTGGAACTCCAACCCAAATGCGAAGTCATATCGGTCAGCACCATATAGAATGTTTTTCCATCCTGAGTGCGCAAAATGTGCGGATCACGTACTCCACCTGTGGAACTTATTTGTTTTGAATCAATCACCGGCTGGTTGTTGTTCAGCGTGTAATAATTAAATCCGTCTTTGCTGATTGCGTAGCGTACAGCCTCTTCCTCTACCCTGTTTCCGGTAAAATATGCAAACAAATAAGCAGAATAATTTTCATTCTGAGCAGGTGTGTTGAGTAGTCGGACCTGTGTGATTTTGGCAGTCGTACTTCCGGGCATTGGAACAAATTTCACAGTCAAAGTTTCTATATTATTCATTTTTTCAGGAATCGCGAAAGTTTTGGTTTGACGAACATCACCTTTTGAACCAGTCAGCGAAAGTGCGCCAACTCGGATATCATTTATCAGGACATCAAAATTCCTTGAACGATCTCTGTCGAAATATTCAATCATCAACGATTGAGCTTCTTTACCACGGTTTTTCATTTCGTAGCTGAACCATCCTCTCGCCTCTCTCCACTGCACATCTTCCACAAAACCCGTGTTAGAAATTTCGTATTTCACAGCATGATCAGACTCAGGTTGTTGTTCGCCAGCGGTAACTTTGTCAATCGTTTTTTTCTCCAGATGCATCCGTTCTTTTTCTTCGGCTTCCATTTTTTTGCTGATTTTTTCAGCTTCCTGTGGAGTTGCAAACGGGAAATAAATCATATAACGTGATTCGTGAAGCGAATTAAATGGAATCAATTCCACACCATCAGCATATTTTTCCTGGAAAATATTGGAAAGTGTGAATGTCAAAGGTTTTCCTGAAACAGGCTTCACGTAAGCCGAGAGCTGTTTTTCGTCACCAACGATCATTGGAAGATCGCGCTGTGGAACTTGTCTGCCATGTGCAACGTGGCCACCGCGACTGTCATCGGCAAAAAGTCCGTCCATATGATCGGAGCTTGTTTTGGAAGCTAAAACGATTGGTCCGTAAAGGAACGAATAGTAGTTGGATTTGTCCGGTATCTGCTCTACGCTGATCTGCATCGGCAGTTTTAACGTGATTTTATCGTTCTTTTTCCATTTCCGATTTATGGCAATAAATCCGTCTGTCACAAATGTCTGAATAGGTTTTCCATTGAGCAAAACTTCGGGATTTTGATTCGAAACCCATTCCGGGAAACGTAATTTCAATGTAAAACGAGTGGTTTTCTTTGGAAGAACTGTAAACTGTGTTTGAGCTTCTTCGGGGAATTTAGTGGACTGAGTAATCTGGATATTTTTCTCTTTCCAATCCAAGACGGAAGGAATAAACAGATTTACATACAATTCATTTCCGGAATGAGCGTATATCATTTCACCGTATTTCGAATGATTTTCAATACCGGAACCCACACAGCACCAGAAGCTTGTCTGCACTTGAGAATAAACTCTGTAATGTCCGGGACGCATCGGCGTGAAATAGACCAGACCGCCCGTTTCGGGATTTTGAGTGGAAAGTATGTGGTTGTAAAGCCCTCTCTCGTAGAAATTCAGAAACTTTGCTTCGGGCGAAGTTTGATATAGCATTTTGGTAAGGTGGAGCATATTGTATGTATTACACGTTTCCGGACCTTCAATGTGGCTCAGCATTCGCGAGTAGTCATCTACCGGGTGAAAATGTTCGCTCACACTATTTCCACCTATGCTTACCGAGCGTTTTTGAGTCACATTTTCCCAGAAAAAAAGTGCAGCATCATTCCAGGTTTTATTTCCATCCAATTCTGAAATTCTTTTGTAACCAATCACTTTTGGAATTTGCGTATTGGCGTGTAATCCGGTAAGTTTGTCCTCTTTACTTAAGAGTGGATTTAAAATATACTGGTGGGAAAAACGACGAGCCAGCGTCAGGTATTTTTGATCGCCTGTGATGGCCGAAATGTCAGCAAAAACCTCATTCAAACCACCGTGCTCGCTCCTGAGCATGTTTTGAAGCTGTTCGTCCGATAGATTGGAGAAAGTATTCACAGCCCAATCACCGTATTTCATCAGCATTTCTTTCGCAGATTCAATTCCGGCTTGTAGATATGCATCACGAAGTCCGTTGAAAGTCTTGTGGATATTATATAAAGGCACCCATTTGTCGTTCAGATTGAAATTTCCGGCATTTATTTTTCCTTCATGAATATCTTTCCACATCGCTTTGCTACCAGGAACTCCACCAATATAACCGTTTCCATTTGTATCCTGGCATTTTTTTAATTCGGATAGCATGTAATTCAGCCTGTTCAGAATCTCCGTATTTCCGGTAGAAGCGTACATATAAGAAAGACCGGAAAGGTAATGTCCTCCAATATGTCCGTCGAGGCCGGTGTTTTCCCAGTTGGTGTAGCCTTGTGCTTTGGGCTGAAGACCTGCTTCTCTGAAAAACGGCGCTAACAACCTGTCTGCATCCAGTGCCAACAAGTATTTCAGATTCAGATCTTCTGCATGTTTGAACTGACTTTCGGTCAGACGAACGTCCTGCAGTTTGAAATAAGAGATTTTGGGAGTTGTCTGTGCAAAAAGAGCAGTTGCACCTAAGATAATTACGAAAGTAAGAATGAATTTCTTTTTCAAATTTCTCATAATATATATAATTTGATTGTTGTATCGCAGGCTTCAACTTGAGTTTTTCCCGCCTCTTTCAAGTTGATGAAAATTAAGTGTATTTTTGACACTTATATTTTTTTGACAAATATATTAAAAATTTTCAGGCGGACAATCAAGGTAAGTTATGTTATAAAACATACTATTCAACATACTTTCATCAAGAAAAGTTAAATATATTGACTTGTTTTTGAGATGTGGTAGAAATATCTCAAAGAGGTGGAATATCTTGTCAATTACAAAACTGGCATGCTGGAAAAAGAAAAAGGACAGCAAAAATTTGCTGTCCTTTTTCTTAAATATTTTCGAATAAAATCTATTCTATTTGTAATCTTTCAACTGCTCCTGAAGTCTTTTACGTGCAAGGAAAATACGGCTTTTTACCGTCCCTATCGGCAGGTTCATCTTTTGAGCAATTTCTTCGTACTTGAATCCTTGAATGTGCATGGAGAATGGAATTCTGTACTCATCAGCAAATGAATTGATACTGTTGCTGATTTCACCTACAGAAAATGCTCCTTCCGGAGTTTCAAAACCAGAGTTTTGCGGCAGATTCAAATGGTGTAGGTCTTCAGTGCGGTCAAACACAGTTTGATTTCTTACAATTTTACGATAATTATTAATAAAAATATTCTTCATAATCGTAAGTACCCAGCCTTTGAAATTGACATTATCAGTAAATTTGTCCTGATTGTCCAACACTTTCAGAGTGGTGTCTTGTAATAGATCCTCGGCATCATCACGATTGAGCGTCAAAGAAAATGCGAAATTACGCATATTGCTTTGCAGCGCAACCAATTCCTTTTCAAATTGATTGTTGTTCATTTTAGTTTTTGTTTGTGTGTGAGTAAATTAGCTAAAACGAATCCTTTTGAAATCACTTCATTTCGTAGAATGAAGCATGGTGAATGTCAGTTTTCTATACTGAATGTTTACTTATTAAAAGAACTCTTTGAAAATCTTTTTTGATTTCTCCACAAAAGTACTAATAAATTTCCTGAAATCATTATATTTGTAGAAAATATTTTAACATTATGAAGAAATTCGCGTTTCTAACAACCTTTATCGCCATAAACTTGCTGTTTAACGGCTATATTTACAGCAATAATCAAGCCAAACCACTCTATTTTTCCGTCGATTTGAAGAAGAACGTGGGCAGTACTACCTGGATTTATATCCAGAAAGGCTTTGAGGAGGCTAAATTGCTGGATGCAAAAGGGATAATCATAGAAATGAACACATACGGCGGCGAAGTGGGATATGCTGATTCAATTCGGACAAAAATTCTGAATTCTGACATTCCTGTCATAGTTTTCATTGATAATAATGCCGCTTCGGCAGGTGCGCTGATCTCCATTGCCTGTGATAAAATTTACATGCGTAAAAGTGCCACCATTGGCGCAGCTTCCGTTGTGGACCAAACCGGACAAAAGCTCCCCGATAAATATCAATCCTACATGCGTGCCACGATGCGTGCCACTGCTCAGGCTCACGGAAAAGATACCGTTATCAAAGGAAATGACACAACTTACGTATGGAAACGCGATCCGCTAATAGCCGAAGGCATGGTTGACGAGCGAACCATCATTCCAAATGTGACCGACTCCGGAAAAGTAATTACTTTCACAACTGACGAAGCTATCAAGTTTGGCTATTGCGACGGAATAGCCGATAATATCCACGAAATAATCGAAAAAGAGCTTGGTTCGAAAGATTATGTCCTCGAAAAATACACACCCAACACGATGGACAACATCAAAGGTTTTTTGATGAATCCGTTTTTTCAAAGTATTTTGATCATGCTGATAATTGGCGGCATCTACTTCGAATTACAATCACCGGGAATAGGTTTTGCACTCATAGTGGCGGTAGCAGCCGCACTGCTCTATTTTGCTCCATTATATATTGACGGGCTGGCTGCCAACTGGGAAATCCTGCTATTTATTATAGGTCTGCTGTTGATTGCTTTGGAAATTTTCGTCATTCCCGGATTCGGCATTGCGGGAATCAGCGGTATCGGGCTGGTGATTCTCGGGCTTATTTTGAGTCTTATCGACAATGTGAACTTCAACTTTAAGCCGGTGGATATGAAATCTCTTGGAGTAGCAATTCTCACTGTGATGGGAGGATTGATGCTCGGATTTGGAATAGTCCTTTATTTGAGCAATAAAATCGGTACAAAAGGAATTTTCAGCCGACTGGCATTGGACACAAAACTGGATAACAAAGAAGGTTATATCGGTGTATCTATGGAAGGCGAAAAACTGATCTCAAGCTCTGGAATTGCTTACACAGTGCTTCGCCCTTCGGGAAAAGTAAAAATTGGGGATAAAGTGCACGACGCAGTTTCGGCCGACGGTTCATTCATTGAAAAGGGAACGGCAGTGAAGGTAATCCGCTATGAAACCGGACAGGTTTATGTAGAAAGCATCGGCTGATTTTTCAAATAATTTTCATTTTAAAAATCATTTTTTTGTTTCTTTTTTTAAAAAAAGACGAATAGAGAATGAGTATTCCCACAAAAGCTGCTGAGGATTTTTTATCATTTTCGGATATCCGGCTATTCACTACAAGAGAGGCATAAAAAGATCTTTTGCCTCTGTAATTACCGCCAATTAGTGGGTAATGTCTCAAAATCATTGATTTTCAGGCCTAATTATTCTGATATTTTTTATTCAACAACTACATTTTCTCTACATTTCACTGACATTGTTTTTTTTTCAAAATCGATTGTTTTGTCATTTTGATTAATTATTCAACTTAAAAATTGCATTTTATTTATTTTTTTCGCATACACCAAACATTTCAATTTTTATACAAATCTTAACACTGTTAAACTTAAAATAAAAGTTCCAAACGCCATTGTTTTTTATAATTTTGTAATAAGTAAATCTGAATTAACACAAATAAAATTTAATTTACTCAAATCAATTAACCAATATAATTACTAACTCTATGAAAAAACGAATGAAGTTTTTGTACATCCTTCTTTTTATAAGTATGGGTGTAGGTTTTGCTCAAACCCGGATTTCGGGGAGTGTGAAAGATGAATATGGAGAACCTATAATCGGTGCTTCAGTTTTAGCCAAAGGTACCAACATCGGAATATCTACCGATTTTAATGGCAATTTCACACTTGATGTACCTGCCAATGTGACTAGAATGGTATTTTCGTATGTAGGAAGAAACTCACTAGAGTTGCCTGTACGATCAACCATGAACGTAGTCTTAAGAGCAGACGAAGAATTACTGGATGAATTAGTTGTAACAGCATTGGGCATAAAAAAAGACCGCAAAGCTTTGGGGTATGCTGTTGAAGATGTAAAATCGGGAGAATTGATGCGTAATAAGCAGGTGAATGTGATTAATTCGCTTGCGGGTAAAATTGCCGGTGTAAATGTAACGCAGTCTTCAGGTGCTGCCGGTAGTGGTTCGCAGATTATTCTGCGTGGTGGTACTTCTGCCAGCGAAAGTCGTGATAATCAACCATTATTTGTTGTAGATGGAGTTATTTATGATAATTCATCGTCTGTGGTAGGAAATTCTGCATTCGATGGTGCTGGAGCTAGTGCTTCCACAACGTCAAATCGCGTGATGGATATTAACCCTGAAGACATAGAAAATATATCTATATTGAAGGGTCCTGCCGCCTCTGCACTTTATGGTTCGAGGGCTTCTGCCGGTGTTGTCCTTATCACAACTAAAAAAGGTAAAGAGGGAGTTGTAGAAGTAAATCTTTCTACCAAATACATATCTTCCTGGGCAAAATATCTACCGGAAACACAAACAAAATATAAAAGAGGTTTTATGGAAGACCAGTATAATTCTGCAGGTGTTTATACCGGTACTGTATTTAATGATTTTTCTTATAACTCTTGGGGAGAAAAGATGAGCGCGTCAGATCCTATTTATGATAACATTGGTAATTTCTATCAAAATGGGGGTATTTACGATACCAATATCAGTGTATCTGGCGGTACAAAAAATGGCAATTTCTATTTATCCGGTTCTTATTATGACCAGGATGGCATTATTCCAACTACCGGCTATACAAAATCTACTTTCCGTTTTAATGGTGAGCAAAGATATGGCATTTTCACATTTGGTGCCAATGCTGCCTATTCTGATGCAGAAACGCAAAAAACGCTTACTTCTGCCGGACTATATAATTCTCAAGGTACCGGAGCACTTTATGCCGTTAACACATGGGCATCGAGTGATGATATGAGCCACTATCTAAACGATGATGGAACCCGCTACCGTATGTTTGGTGACTTGCTCGACCCCTGGAATGAACGTGATAATCCGTATTGGATAATTAATAAAAATAAATTGTATGATGAAACGGATCGTTTTACTGGTAATTTCAATGTGAAAGTTGATATAGCAAAATGGTGGTGGTTAGCATACCGTATGGGAATTGATTCATATACAACTGAAAATAGTACCCGTATAGCTCCCGAAGGTGCTGTAAAATTAGAATGGCAGAAAGGAATGATGAGCGATAACACATTACGCTTCAAGTATATATCCACCAATTTGATGACTAATTTCAATCAGACATTTGGAGATTTCGACTTTAATTTAATGTTGGGTACATCAACCGACAACACCCATACGAATACAAATTATCAAATGGCCTGGAACTTCCAAGTACCAAATTTTTATGCTACAGACAACGCAACAGCAGCCAATCGTAACTTTAAATCATTCTTGTCGGATAAAAGATTGGTTGGTGTGTTTGGAGAATTTCGTGCAGATTGGAGAAGTGCAGTGTTCCTTACCGTTACCGGTCGTAACGATTGGACTTCTACACTACCTATTGAAAGCCGTTCTTATTTTTATCCTTCGTTTAATGGTAGCGTAGTATTTACTGAATTTTTACCAAGACTTTCTTGGTTAAACTTTGGAAAATTGCGTATTTCCGGAGCAAGGGTAGGTAAAGATACCGGAGCATATGAAACAAATACTACTCTTTGGCCTGTTTCTACTTATATTGGTGGTAAAGTGGGAGTTGGTAACAGTTGGACTCGTGGAAATCCATATCTTAAACCTGAGATGACTGAATCAACTGAAATTGGATTAGAGTTGCGTTTTCTTGATAATCGCCTGAAGATGGATGTGGCTTACTATACAAACAACTCTTATAATCAGATTCTTTCACCACGCGGACCTCAATCTACCGGTTACATTTTCACTTCTATTAATGCCGGTAATGTTTATAACAAAGGGATGGAATTGGCAATTAATGCTACACCGGTACAAAATAAGGATTGGACTTGGGAAACGAGTCTTAATATAGCAGGAAACCGAGGCACAATGGACGGACTACTTCCAGGTATGGACATTATGTATGTAACAGATGTTCAATATGGTAATGCCAAAGCTGCTTCTTTCTCAGGTGGCGATTTTATGGCCATCTCCGGTTCACAGTATTCGCGTACTCCTGATGGAGATATCATTCTTGATAAAAATGGTATGCCAACTTATGATAATAGTACGGCACATCAAGTTGGAAACCGCGAACCTAAATTGAACGGAGGTTGGAACAATACCATATCCTACAAAAACTTTACATTTAATATGTTATGGGAATTCCGTGTTGGAGGAGACGTGTTTAATGGAACAAAATACGCTATGACTCAAACTGGTACAAGCAAGTTCTCGGGTGATGTTCGTGATCATCTTGTTATTAAAGGTGTAGAAAATGTTGGAACAGTAGCTGATCCGGTATATGAACCACGCGAGAATGAATGGTTTGCTGATCAAGCTTATAAATTCAACGGTGTAGATATGAGTGGAGCAAATATCATCAAAAACTACTACACCAACTATTATAACTATGAAACAGCCAACTATATAACTAAAGTTAATTCACTTCGTTTACGTAATGTTTCTTTAAGCTACGACGTACCTGGCTCGTTCCTTAATAAACTAAAATTCATTAAACGTGCTGTTCTTAGTGCATCGGCTAACAACCTCTTATTATTTACCAATTACGAAGGAGATCCTGAAGTGGCCGCTGCAGGTTCAGGGCGTGGAGGTTCATCTTCAGTAGGATTTGATTATTGTGGTGTACCTGCGACTCAAAGCGTATCCTTTGGAATGAATATATCCTTCTAAATATTTTGCAAAACAACATAAATTTTATATTAGTATGAAAAATATAATAAAATCAATAATAATAAGTCTTATAGGTATGTTTTCCTTTATATCCTGCAGCGATTGGCTGGATGTAAATGTTAACCCGAACACACCAACAGACCAAAGTGCAACGATAGAAAATCGCCTTCCACATATTCAATTCTATACAAATCACGCTTATCAGATTGCCAGTATGCGTACATTTATGGCAATGGGCGATATGACAATGAATAGCCGTACAAGCGCCTACGGAGCTGCTGCTCAATGGCAAACATCAGCTTCATGGACTACTACACCCTATCAATGGTTCCTTGTTGGAGCAGGTTCAAATCTTCAGGTGTTATATGATAAGGCTATGCAACAACAAGCCTGGCATTATGCAGCAGCATCACGTCTGATACATGCATATGGCTATATGTTAATGACTGATCTATATGGTGAAATGCCTTATACCGAAGGACTTGGTGAAAGTTCTGTACCTAAATATGATAATGGTAAAACTATCTACTTAGGATGTCTTGGTGAAATAGACGAAGCTATTGAACTTTTTCAAAAAACTCAGGCTGTGAGTGTACCTGCACTTTCGTTAGGTGATACCTGGGCAAATGGAGATGTAAATAAATGGTTGAAAATGGCTTATTTACTAAAGGCCAGATGGATTAACAAATTAAATAAGAAACAGCCAGGTAGCTATAAAGAAGGTAAATGGGATGCCAATGAAATTCTGGCATGCCTGGATAAAGCGCAACAAAGTAATGCGGACAATGTTTTTTATGATCATACCGATGATTATGGACCATCTCGTGACGTTCTCGGCTGGAATGAACCTGTTGATTATGCTCCTCTTTATTCTGTGTTGGGTATGAATTCTAATTATTATGTCACTCAAATGATGATTGATAATTTCACGAATTTTGCCGGTTCAGGAATCGAAGACCCTCGTGCAGACCATGTCATTCCATGGGCATACTCAGTAAAAGGTGCAACTTCACCCACTAACTTGAAATGGGTTGGCAATTGGCGCCGTACCGCAGGTATCGATATGCATACTTTAATTCGTCTTCAAAGCCACCCATACACAACCTCATATGATGCAAAAAAAGGTGGCTGGTATATAAATACCTCAGATGCATCTCTTAAAGGAGACACTATTTATGTACAGACAACTTGCGGTTCTAAAGGTTATGGCGGTTTTAGTAGTTTGTTGTATGAAAAAGCTAAAGGTGATGCTAAATCCCGTCAATCCGGCATCTTCCACGCACGTCCATCTTCTCCTACATGGATTGCAACCTATCACGAAGCATGTTTTATCAGGGCAGAGGTGAAGTTCAAACAAGGGGACAAAACTGCAGCTTTTAAAGCTTACAAAGAAGGCATAAAAGCGAATATAGAATTTATGAACCAGAAATTGAATGTCTGGATAAGCGCTGATCCCAGTTTGGTCTCTTGTCCGTCATTTGCTCCGATGAAACAGAGTGATATTGACAATTATATTGCTAACGCAATTGGAACCGAAAGTAATATTACTCTGGCTAAAATTATGACTCAAAAACGTATGGCAATGTTGTGGTCAGTAGAGGTCTATAATGATATGCGTCGCTATGATTACGATTCTAATGTATTTTTGAATTGGCAAATTCCCGCAGAGTATTATCAAAACACTAATGCTCAAAAGAATATTCCATTAGGTAAGCATCTTCGACGCTGGCAACAATGTTCACATGAACTAAATTATAACGCCACAAACTTGCAGGCGATTGGAGCAGAAGTTCCCGGAGCAAATATGTCAAGTGAAGCATGGAACAAGGATGACGCTGTATGGTCAATCAATGTATGGTGGGATAGTGCTGAATAATTGATATAAATAAACATAAAAGAAGCTGCCTCAAATTGATTTTGAAGCAGCTTCTTTTATGTAGTTTTTTCCTTTCTTATTTATTCAAAATCTGAGATTGGCGGACAAACGCAGAACAAGTTTCTGTCACCATAAGCATTGTCTACACGAGCCACATTTACCCAGAATTTATTTTCGGCAACCCATGGTGCCGGATAAGCTGCCCTTGCTCTGGAATATGGGTGATTCCACTCATCTCCCACAATTTCGTATTCAGGGTGCGGTGAATTTATCAACACATTGTCGGCTTTATCAGCTTTTCCTTCCTCAATTTCTTTGATTTCGGCATAGATTTTCAGCATGGCATCGGTAAATTTATCCAATTCAGCAAGCGATTCACTTTCTGTCGGTTCAATCATCAAAGTACCATGAACAGGGAATGAGAGCGTTGGTGCATGGTATCCGTAGTCAATCAAACGTTTGGCAATGTCAGTCTCATTTACGCCGGAAGTAGCTTTGAAATTACGGCATTCGAGAATCAATTCATGACCTACACGGCCGTTTTCTCCCGTATAAAGTACACCGTAAGTATCTTTCAGGCAAGCAGCAAGATAGTTTGCGTTCAGTATGGCAATTTTTGTCGATTGTTTCAGTCCTTCCTCACCGAGCATGCGGATGTAGCCGTAAGTAATGGTTAGCACGCCCGCACTTCCGTATGGAGCTGCTGAAACCGTATTATTTCCAAAACTGGTGTCCGGAAGGAATTCCGCCAGATGTTTTGCAACGCAGATAGGACCAACGCCTGGACCGCCGCCACCGTGAGGAATAGCAAATGTTTTGTGAAGGTTCAAGTGGCACACGTCAGCACCGATAACTCCCGGATTTGTCAAACCAACCTGCGCGTTCATATTGGCTCCGTCAAGATAAACCTGACCACCAAATTTATGAATCACGGCACACATATCCTTGATTGCCGGCTCAAAAATTCCGTGCGTAGATGGATAAGTGATCATACAGCCAGCCAGATGTTCGGCGTTGGCTTCTGCCTTTACGTTCCAGTCCGCAACATCCACATTTCCTTTTTCGTCACATTTTACCACCACGATGTCAAATCCGCACTGCACCGCACTTGCAGGATTTGTACCATGAGCTGACGATGGAATAAGAACTGTTTTACGATGACCTTGACCGATGGAATTCAAATACGATTTTATCACCAATAATCCTGTGAATTCACCAGCTGCACCTGAATTTGGCTGAACTGAGCAAGCTTCCAGACCTGTAATTTCGCAAAGATACTGTTCGAGATTTCCAATCAGCTCATTGTAGCCCTCAGTTTGGTCTTTTGGTGCCAATGGGTGAATTCCGCTGAATTCTGGACGACTCAACGGCAGCATTTCCGAAGCCGCATTCAATTTCATGGTACATGATCCCAGCGAAATCATAGAGTGAGTCAGCGAAATATCTCTGCGCTCCAATTTCTTGATGTAGCGCATCATATCGGTTTCAGTGTGATAAAGTTTGAATACGTCGTGAGTCAAATATTCAGATTTTCTATCGAATTTTTCGTCAAAAGATTTCAGATTCTCAATATTTTCTGCTGCCGCAAATACAGGATTATTTCCTGCAGCCGTTGCAAAAATCTCAATCAGCGTATTCACGGCATCCAAATCAGTTGCTTCATCAATGCTTATGCCGACTTCACCCGATTCGAAATAGTTGAAGTTTACATTATTTTCTAACGCAATTTTTTGGAAATCTTTCATGGACACATTGTCAGGAAGAGTCACTTTCAGCGTATCGAAGAAGTTTTCATTTTCCTGCGAATAGCCGTAAACTTCCAGCATTTCATTCAGGTACGATGCAATCGAATGGATTTGCGAAGCGATATTCTTGATTCCTTCTGCACCGTGATAAACGGTATAGAATCCAGCCATTGTCGCCAAAAGTGCTTGCGCGGTACAGATATTGGAAGTTGCTTTTTCGCGTTTGATGTGCTGTTCGCGGGTTTGGAGCGCCATGCGGAGCGCCGTTCTGCCGTTCACATCCTTGCTCACTCCGATAATTCTACCGGGAACATCACGTTTGTATTCCTCTTTTGTAGCAAAATAGGCTGCAGAAGGTCCTCCGAAGTACATCGGAATTCCCCAGCGCTGCGTAGATCCGAAAACGATGTCCGCACCCCATTCGCCCGGAGGCGTCAAAAGTGCCAAACTCAAAATATCAGCCGCAACTGCTACAATGCAATTCTTCTCGTGAGCTGCTTTTGCAAATTCTGTATAATCCTCAATGCTGCCATTTGAATTCGGGTATTGAATGATTGCACCAAAGTGCTTGTCAGTAAAATTCACCAAATTGTAATCTCCTACTTCAAGTTCGATTCCTTGTGCAAATGCACGCGTACGTATAACCGCAAGTGTCTGAGGGAAAACATTTTCATCCACAAAAAGGACATTGGCACCGGCTTTCACCTGGTCTCTTGAACGAAGATTAAATGCCATGGTAGCCGCTTCGGCCGCCGCAGTTGCCTCGTCCAAAAGAGATGCATTTGCCAGCGGAAGTCCTGTAAAATCAACCACTGCAGTCTGAAAATTCAGCAATGCCTGCAAGCGGCCTTGTGAAATTTCTGCCTGATAAGGCGTGTAGGAAGTGTACCAGGATGGATTTTCAAAAACATTCCTCAAAATAACCGCAGGAGTATTTGTGTCATACCATCCCTGACCGATGTAGGTTGTGAAAAGTTTGTTTCTCAAACCAAGTTCCAAAATATGCGAAGCGTACTGCCTTTCTGTCAAAGCTTCAGGCAGCTCCAGCTCTTTTTCTATTAAAATATTGGAAGGAATGGTCTGTTTAATTAACTCGTCCAGGTTTTTAACACCGACTTTTCCCAGCATAACTGCCTCATCATCAGCAGAAATACCAATGTGTCTATTTTTCAAGTAATCATTCATAGTTATGTAATTTTATAATGTTCAAAGATACTTAATTTTATGATTTTATGGAAATGAAATTAACAAAATGCTCTTGGAAACTCACAATTTGATACTTTTTTAACCAGCTGATTTTAGCAAAAACTCACACAACTTTATAAATAAGTGTGTATTCATCGGCGTTTGGCACTAATATTGTAATGGATTCTGTACTTATATTGATTAAAACAATCATTTAGTAAAAAAAACAGCTGTTTTTATTAAAAAATCATTTTGACATCTTTTGATTTTGAAAGGATTATGTTTTTTGTCAAAAAACTTTGACCTGAGGATAAAATAATAATTAATATAATAATAATAATAAGTGAAAAAATGAAAAAACTATTTTTAAGTGTATTGTTAATTGCTAGTGCGGTTACTTTCACATCAGCTCAACGAACTTCAGTAGATGCATCAAAATGGTCTGTTGCTCTTAAAGGCGGCGGCACATATTACCGTATTACTCCTCTTGGTGACGGTTATCTTGATGACATGAGCTGGGGAGCCGGCCTAATAATTGAGCGTACTGCAAATCCAATTTTTGGTATGGGATTGGATGTCAGCTATAATGATTTTGCTCGTCAGGGTCTGATTGGTAAAACGATTGACCCTACATTATTTGGATCATTCAACGTATCAAATCTTGTATTCCCACACAGAGAAAAATCAATCTGGAATGTATATGCTAAAGCAGGTGCAGGTGCGGGTTTCTACAGCAACGAAATTAATGGTGTTGCAAATAGTGGAATCAGCCCTGTTTACACTGGATCTATTCACCCTGAAGTTGCTTTAGGAAAAGCTGTTGCTTTAGGTCTTGAGTGGAGCGCACGCTATTATTCAAAAGAAGTACTTGGCGGAAGAGCTTCAAAGGATCGTTTTGATGATGCTCAAACTTTGATGGCAACTCTTCGTTTCAACCTTGGTGCTGACCACGTTCGCAACATGACATTGAATGAATTCTATCCAGAACCTGCTCCTGTAGTTGTACAAAACGAAAACAAATACGATGATACTCAAGTTCTTAACCGCTTGGACAATCTTGACAGACAGAGCCAGGATATTCAAAATCGTTTGAGCAGAATGGAGCAAGATATTAAAGATCTTCAAAACAGACCTTCAGGCTCAGTTACAGCATCTTTCAATAACATCGAATTTGAATTTGATTCGGCAAATCTTACAGAAGAATCTTATCCTACATTGAACCAAATCGCATCAATTTTGAAAGACAACCCAACTTGGGCTACTTTGAAAGTTAAAGGTCACACTGACAGTACTGGTCCAGAATCTTACAACCAAGGTTTGTCTGAACGTCGTGCACAAGCTGTTGCTGACTACTTAATTGCTCAGGGGGTTTCCAGCTCAGCAGTTTCAACACAAGGATTTGGCGAATCTCAACCAATAGCTACAAACAACACAGCAGATGGTCGCAAAGCTAACCGTCGGGTAGAATTTGAAGTAGTAAAATAAGTAAACGAAACCAAATAGCAATTAAAAGGCTGTCTTTGTGACAGTCTTTTTT
>CAZIRA010000005.1:0-46901 GCA_964541615.1 uncultured Paludibacter sp. | reverse complement strand
AATAAGCTCAAAACCAATCATTTGAACTTATTCATTCAGTTGAGCGGAAAACGGGACTCGAACCCGCGACCCCAACCTTGGCAAGGTTGTGCTCTACCAACTGAGCTATTTCCGCAGTTATAATTAGAAATTAAAAACCTGTCTGCCTCAGGCAGATTAGAAAAAAATCATTTTCTGATTTCAAATTTCTTCTGAGGATGCAAATATACACACTTTTTTTCATTTGAAAAATAATTAATTAAATAATTTCACCTCTCAAATACCCCTTAGCCTCATTATGAATCAATTTGATTCAATCACATCACATAATTTACTCCATCTATTGCAATAAAAATCAACTAAATATTTAAACATTTATCACGATAAAAAAATTAAATGTTGATTTTATAATATTATCTTTGCTCCCGATTCTGATATTTTTCATAATCCAATCTTCTTAGTTTCATAATTTTATACACATCTGATTAATTTAGATTATTTACATTTGATATGAAAAACAAATATCTTGACCTGATCGAACAGACGTTTGAGTTTCCCAACAACGAGTTTACTGTTGAAGAGAACGAATTGAGTTGGTTTGGACTACCCCTGATGGACATCATCAAGCAGTATGGAACTCCGCTAAGGATTACCTATCTGCCTAAGATTTCTGAAAACATCCAGCGTGCACGCCGTATGTTCAATGTAGCCATGGCAAAAGTGGATTACGAGGGAGATTATCATTATTGCTACTGCACAAAGAGTTCTCATTTCTCATTTGTAATGGAAGAAGTGCTCAAAAACGGCTCACACCTTGAAACTTCATCTGCATTCGATATCAACATTATGGAAACACTGCACGAACAAGGTTTTCTGAAACCTGAAACGTACGTGCTCTGCAATGGATTTAAGCGTCCGATGTATGTAGAAAACATCCAGAATCTGATCAACAGCGGATTTACTAATGTAATTCCAATTCTAGACAATATATTCGAACTTGATCTTTTGCTGAATAATTTTGATAAGAAATTTAAGGTTGGTATCCGCATTGCATCAGAAGAAGAACCAAAATTTGACTTTTACACATCCCGCCTTGGTGTAAGATACAATGATATCATTCCGTATTACGAAGAAAAGATAGCCAACAACGAACAAGTTGAGCTTAAAATGCTACATTTCTTCATTAATACAGGTGTAAAAGACACACTTTACTATTGGAATGAGCTAAGTAAAGCAGTCAACCTGTACTGCGAATTGAAGAAAGTTTGTCCTACGTTAGATAGTTTGAACATTGGCGGAGGCTTCCCGATTCAGACTCATTTGGACTTCAGCTACGATTATGAGTACATGGCCGAAGAGATTGTTTCGCAGGTTAAAATCATTTGTAACCAGAATGGAGTCCCTGAACCGCATATTTTTACTGAATTTGGCTCATACACAGTAGGCGAGAGTGGCGCAATGCTTTACTCTATCGTGAATCAAAAGAAACAAAACGACCGCGAGCTTTGGAACATGATTGACAGTTCCTTCATGACTACATTGCCTGACACATGGGCTATTAATCAGCGATATGTATTTCTGGCGATCAACAATTGGAACAGTGAATACGAGCGTGTTAATCTTGGCGGGCTGACTTGCGACAGTGAAGATTTCTACAATGCTGAAGTCCACTCCAACGCGGTTTTCCTGCCTAAAATGGAGCTTGGACGCGAGCAGTATATCGGTTTTTTCCACATGGGTGCTTATCAAGAATCTTTAAGTGGATTTGGAGGAATACAACACTGCCTTATCCCTGGTCCTAAGCTTGTAATAATCGACAGAGACGAAGACGGGGAGTATTTTACCAAACTGTTTGCCAAAGAGCAAAGCTACAAATCAATGTTGAAAATACTCGGTTATTGATAGAATTATAAATAGAAAAAGCGAAGCTGAGCTTCGCTTTTTCTATTTTAAAATACGAATGGGTTGGTTAGTCAGTCTGCATTTGGATTTCTTGCATTCCTTCCTCTAACGCTTTCAGTTTTTCAGGAACTTCCGGTTCTCCTTTTTTAGAAAGCGAATCTTTCGGCTCAATAGCGGTAGTATCAACCACCGTAGAATCCATTTTCAGTACAACTGCACGAATACTGTCCTGACGATAAGGATTGTATCTGCGGATCAGTTTTAAACTGTCTATAAAAGCACTCATTTTGCCGACAGATGAATCATTCCCCAGGATATAACCGCTAAGCGATTTGATTTTTAAATCTTTCCGGGCTTTGAATTTAAGCGTATATCTCCGCAATGTGCTGTCATTCTTTGTAACAGAATAAATGCTGTCAACGTAGCCGTTCAGGTAGTTTACATACATCACTACGTGCGGATTTATACTCGAATCCGAGGGCCCCACGCGGTGCAGAAAGGAGAGCTCGTACCTGTCGTTGGCAAGCAGATCGGAATTTTTTATCTCAAAATACAGTTTGTTTCGGGCTGAATCTTTTGTGAAAGTATATTTGGTCGGAAGGTCCCAAAGGCTGGCAATTCCGGACAATGCCAATGAATCGACAGGGTGGAATTTTCCTCTTTCCACGTCACTACGCAACGAATCAATACGTGTAATTACATTGGCATAAATCCTTTCAAAATTTTTCGGATGCCTGGTGTACCAGGAAAGACATGAATCGAATTCCTCTTTCGAAATGCCGTATCTATCAAATAACGCTCTGTAATAAGCATTTTTTTCATCTTCAAGACCGTAACCCGCTCCAGAAGCACGCAACGAACCTTCCAGAACATGCATGTCAAACAACAGATTCTCCATCTCTTTTTGATTGAGCACTGCTTTTGTACCCCGGTTGCAAGACGTTGAGAAAATGCCTGCAAAAAGCGTAATTACGACAATGAAAATATAGCTATTTCTTCGAATCATTTTCTGAAACTGCCTCTTTATTCTTCTTCGATTCCAAGGCGTGATTAAGTTCTTTTCTGAAAAATAACAGGATAATGAATACGGATACGGTTACGCACGAGTCTGCGACATTGAAAATATACCTGAAAAACACGGTTTCACCAGCGCTGTTTGTGATGAGCGGAAAGAAAAACATATCCACCACTTTCCCATAGAAGACAGGCGCGTATCCTCCTCCTTTGGGGAAAAGCGTGGCAACCTGCATGGAGGTGCTCTCGCTAAAAATAACGCCGTAAAATACTGAATCGACAATATTTCCTGCAGCGCCCGCCAAAAGCATGGATACTGCAAGGATAAATCCGGGTCGGATCTGCTGTTTTATCATCCGATGGATTACGATACCCAGAAAAATAACTGCAGCAATTCGGAAGAGCGTAAGAAACAGCTTTCCAATAATTTCCATGCCGAACGCCATTCCATTGTTTTCGACAAAATAAATTTTGAACCAGGAGAAAACTTCCACCTCATCTCCAATCGCAAAATTTAATTTAATGTAGAATTTTGATACCTGATCGGCTACTAAAAGCACAAGGATCAGCAAAATTGATTTAGTTTTTATCGACATCAATTCCAATGAATTAGATTTATACAAAAATTCGACAACCGTAATGCATCCAGCTGTCGAATTGTTTTAAGAGGTAAACTTTTCAGCCGCAAGTCAAGCAGGAGCGGCATTAAGTTTATTTTTTATTTCCAGATTTTGCTTCAATGCTCAATGTAGCATGAGGAACTGCACGAAGACGCTCTTTCGGGATTAATTTACCGGTTTCACGGCAAACACCGTAAGTTTTATTCTCAATGCGTACCAATGCAGCCTGTAAGTGCTGAATAAATTTCATCTGACGCTGCGCCAGCTGTCCTGCTTCCTCTTTATTCAATGTAGAAGCACCTTCTTCAAGCACTTTAAAGGTGGGCGATGTGTCGGTGACATCATTTCCATCCAGGTTATTTATACCGTCACGGAGCAATTCGTAATCTTTTTGTGCTTTATCAAGTTTATTCAGAATTATCTCACGAAACTCTTCCAGTTCTACATCGGAATATCTGGTTTTTTCTTTTTTCTCAGCCATAATTCATCGTATTATCAGGTATAACATATAAATTTTTCAAAGTGCGAAAATACGCATTTTATTTCAAACTTACAATTATTTCACAAATGTTTTAATTATTGTTTTGTTACCAAAATTTTTACCAAATAATCCTCAAAATCCAATTCCAAGGGAGTATCTATTTTTTCAACCAGCTCGATTGAATTTGCCAAAACCTGCGTAGTAATATAATCTGAATGCTCACTAACTGCATCGTTGATTTCTTCCAGTTTTTCGATTTTCACACTGATTCTATCCACAATCTCAAAACCGCTTGATTTACGGATATTCTGAATGCGGTTTACTAATTCACGGGCTATTCCTTCGCGGATAAGTTCGTCCGAAACCTCTATATCCAGCGCCACCGTCAGATTTCCTTCGTTGGCGACCAACCATCCCGGCATATCTTCGGTGAAAATTTCCACGTCTTCAGTAGTCAATTGTACATCTCCGGATGGCAATGAAAGAGTGTATTCGCCATTTCTTTCAATCTCAGCTATCTGCTGTTTGGTCATACCTGGCATGGCAGAAGCTATTTCTTTCATCTGTTTGCCGTATTTTTTACCCAGTGTTTTGAAGTTTGGTTTTATTTTTTTCACCAAACCTTCCATATCTGTATCGGCCGAAATAACTTCCAATTCTTTCACATTTACCTCCGCCTTGATTAAATCGGCGATGTAAAGGATTTGCTTGTACGTTTCTTCATCCGGTGCAGGTACCACAGCTTTAGCCAGAGGCTGACGCACTTTTTTCTCTGCTTTTCTGCGCAATGCCAAAATCATAGACGAAGTTTGCTGTGCCAGCTGCATGCATTCTTCCAGATTTTTGTCGATTAATGCTTCATCAAATTCCGGGAAATCAGCTAAGTGAACACTCAGTTCTCCCCCTGAGGGAGAAATTGAGGAGGCTGTCAAGTCCTGATACAATTGATCGGCATAAAACGGTGCAATCGGAGCCATTAGTTTGGCCACTGTAACCAGGCAAGTGTAAAGCGTCTGATAAGCAGCAATTTTATCGGTATCGTACTCACCGCCCCAGTAGCGCTTGCGGTTGAGGCGAACGTACCAGTTGCTCAGGTTTTCTCCCACAAAGTCAGAAATAGCACGTCCGGCTTTGGTTGGCTCGTAATCTTCGTAATACGATTTTACATCTTTAATTAGCGTATTAAGCAGCGAAATTATCCAGCGGTCAATTTCAGGACGTTCCGAAACCGGAATTTCGGCATCAGCTGCCGAGAAATTATCTACATTGGCATACAATGCAAAGAATGAATAGGTATTATAAAGCGTTCCGAAGAATTTGCGGCGTACCTCTTCCACCCCTTCGATGTCGAACTTCAGATTGTCCCACGGCGACGCATTGGTCATCATGTACCAGCGCAGCGGATCGGAACCGTATTTTTCTATTGTTGAGAATGGATCCACCGCATTTCCAAGTCGTTTAGACATTTTAGCTCCGGTTTTATCCAGCACCAATCCGTTGGATATCACGTTTTTGAATGCCACCGATCCTTTGATCATGGCACTGATGGCATGCAGCGTAAAGAACCATCCGCGTGTCTGATCCACCCCTTCGGAAATGAAATCGGCGGGAAAGAAATTGTGTTGCTCTACCATTTCTTTATTTTCAAACGGATAATGTAACTGCGCAAACGGCATTGCGCCGCTGTCAAACCACACGTCAATCAGGTCGAGTTCGCGCTTCATCGCTTTTCCCGAAGGGGAAACCAGAACGATGTTATCCACGTACGGACGGTGCAGGTCAATGTTTTTCGGGTCGTAATTTTGTGCGGTGTATTCACCAACTTTGAAGTTTTTGAATGGATTTTCTTCCATGAATCCGGCTTGAATTGATTTTTCAATTTCATCCATCAATTCTTCCACCGAACCAATGCAGATTTCTTCCGCACCATCTTCTGTACGCCAGATGGGCAGCGGTGTACCCCAGTAACGGCTGCGGCTCAGGTTCCAGTCCTGCAGGTTTTCGAGCCATTTGCCAAATCGGCCTGTTCCAGTGGATTGCGGCTTCCAGTTGATGGTGTTATTCAACTCTATCATCTCCTCACGGCAAGCGGTAGTTTTGATAAACCAGCTGTCCAGCGGATAATAAAGCACCGGTTTGTCGGTACGCCAGCAATGTGGATAGTTGTGCGTGTATTTTTCTATTTTAAAAGCCAGACCTTGCTGTTTCAGCATCACCGCCAAATCAATATCAAGCGTAGCATCATTTTCAGTCAGCGAAGCATCGTAATCGTTTTTCACAAAACGTCCGGCAAACTCGCCATAAATATCAGTATTCACACTGTTTTTCACAAAATCAGCATCCAAATCTTCTATTTTGTAGAATTTTCCGGTCAAATCCACCATCGGGCGTCTGTTGCCGTCTTTATCAATCAGGATAAGTGGTGAAATACCGTTTTGTTTCGCCACGCGGTCGTCATCCGCACCAAAAGTAGGCGCGATGTGCACAATTCCGGTACCGTCTTCGGTAGTTACGAAATCGCCGACAATCACTTGGAAAGCTTTTCCACCCGGATTTATCCAGGGAATTAGTTGCTCGTATTCCAGCCCGGCAAGTTCAGTACCTTTGTATTTTTCTAAAATTTCATACTCGTTTTTGCCCATTACCGAACCCAGAAGACTTTCCGCCAAAATCACCTGAACTTCTTCTTTGGTGTATTGGTTTTGCGTTTTTACAAGCACGTAATCGATGTTTGGACCAACTGCCAATGCGGTGTTGGACGGTAGCGTCCAAGGCGTAGTTGTCCAAGCAAGGAAGTAGGTATTTTCTTTGGATTTTATCTTAAACTGCGCCACTACCGTAGTATCTTTCACATCGCGATAGCAACCGGGTTGGTTTAGTTCGTGCGTAGAAAGTCCTGTGCCGGCCGCCGGCGAATAGGGCTGAATGGTGTATCCTTTGTAAAGCAGATTTTTGTTGTAAAGCTGTTTGAGTAGCCACCAAAGCGTTTCGATGTAGCGATTGTCGTACGTGATGTATGGATCGTTCATATCCACCCAGTAACCCATTTTTTCGGTCAAATCTTCCCATTCTTTGGTGTATTTCATCACTTCGGTACGGCAGGCATTGTTGTATTCATCCACCGAAATGGTTTTGCCAATGTCTTCTTTTGTAATTCCAAGCATTTTCTCCACGCCAAGCTCCACCGGAAGTCCGTGCGTATCCCAGCCGGCTTTCCGTTTTACCTGAAAACCCTGCATTGTTTTGTAACGGCAGAAAACATCCTTGATGGTACGCGCCATCACGTGGTGAATTCCCGGCATTCCGTTGGCCGAAGGCGGACCTTCATAAAACACAAACGTGGGATTTCCTTCACGGGTTTCGATGCTCTTGTGAAACAAATCGTTTTCTTCCCAGTATTGAAGCATTTTTTTGTTTACTTCAGAAAGATTAAGACCGGAATATTCTTTGAAATTTTTCATCTAAAATATGAATTATGCAACTTGAATTTTATGTCAACTAATCAACAACTTAACTAATTGAACTACACACCAAAAATTTGGGTGCAAAATTACAAAATATTATGAAAATATGAAAATGTATGTTTATCCTAAATTATTAGTATTAAAATGCGTTATGATAGGTTTGAAACATGTTTTACATAAAATAAGTTAAGGAAATCAAGTTATTAAAGAATTATTATTTTTGGTATATAAATTGTATAACAATATAATGAATTGCTCTTCATTTTTTAGTTTTAGCTAATGAATAATTTATTTATTTATGTTTGAAGCGAAAGCACTCCTAACTGCGAAGTCAGGAGTGCTTGATTGAAGGCAATTTTTTGAAACATAGAAAGTTTTCCTGTTCAATAAACTTTATGCATTATTGGTTTTTAACTTAACCCTAAACCTTGCTTTATAACAGTTGGTGCATAAAGTAAGCACTTCCAAACATCAGTCTGGAAGTGCTTTTTTTTATGATTGTTTTCTACTTTATTCTTTACCGTTTCTTTTCTGTACGTTGTAAAAAATCTTCATCTGGTTACCTAGAATTTTGGTAAATCCTTTTACATCGTCGGCTGTCCAGGCTTTGTTTACTTCGCCATACTCTCCGAAATCGGTTTTCATCAGATCAAAATCGCTCTCCACGCCTACCAGCGTGTAGCTGTGCGGACGAAGCGTTACGGTCACAGTTCCGGTCACATTTTCCTGCGAACTTTCCAGAAAATTTTCAATATCGCGCATCACCGGATCCAGGTATTGTGCTTCGTGAAGAAACATGCCGTACCATGTACCCAGCTGATCTTTCCAGTACTGCTGCCACTTGGTGAGCGTATGTTTTTCGAGCATTTTATGCGCATTGATGATGAGCATGGGTGCGGCAGCTTCAAATCCTACGCGGCCTTTGATTCCGATGATCGTGTCGCCGATGTGCATATCACGGCCGATGCCGAACTTGTTGGCAATTTCTTCCAGTTTATTGATGAGATAAATTTTGTTATCTGATAGTTCGTTATTCACCGCGCAGATTTCACCTTTTTCAAAACTGATGATTACGTTCTCTTCCTCTGTTTTCGTAATTTGGCTTGGATAGGCCGATTCAGGAAGTGTCTGCTCCGATTTCAGCGTTTCCTTTCCGCCGATGGATGTTCCCCAAAGTCCTTTGTTGATGGAATATTCCATTTTTTTGAAATCAGCTTCGTATCCGTGTTGTTTCAAATAATTGATTTCATATTCACGAGTCAAAACCATATCTCGTGTAGGAGTGAGTATTTTGATTTCGGGAGCGAGTATTTCAAAAGTCAAATCAAAGCGAACCTGGTCGTTTCCGGCACCGGTACTACCGTGAGCCACGTATTCCGCACCGATTTCTTTGGCGTAATTGATAATGGCAATGGCCTGGAAAATACGTTCGGAACTTACCGAAACAGGGTAGGTGCCGTTGCGGAGTACATTACCATAAACCATATATTTAATGCTTTTCTCGTAATATTCCTGCGTTACATCGATAGAAACGTGTTTTACAGCGCCAAGCTTGTAAGCTCTATTTTCGATGTTTTTTAACTCCTCATCGGAAAATCCACCTGTATTGGCCACTGCCGTGTACACATCGTATCCTTTTTCCTCAGCTAAATATTTGGCGCAAAACGAGGTATCCAATCCGCCGCTGAATGCTAAAACTACTTTTTCTTTCATACGATTCAAGTTTATATTTTTATATTAAGGACGTATGAAACACGCCTCCCGATTGACACCGGGACATTCCATTGGATTTAATATTTATATTAAATGGCTGTTTCATAAAAAATGCCTTTTTGTAGGTTGATGGGAAAATTTTAATTTTTTTTTGAATAAATTCGAAAACAGGATTGATCTAAAACAAGCTGATTTTCATCACATTGGTTGGTTTATTCCGGATCTTCTTCTTAGGAGCCGAAGTTTTGGCAGACGGCTTAATGGTTTTTTTTACAGGTTTCACTACGATTGCTTTCACCTTCGACTTCGCTTTTTCTTCCTCTTTCTCCTTGCTCCAAGAAGGATCGTAAAGCATTCCGGTACACAAGCAGTGTTTACGGTTGGTGCGCTGCAAAATGTCATAGTTCACACAGCTTTGACAGCCTTTCCAAAAATCCTCGTCGTCAGTAAGTTCGGAGAATGTCACGGGACGGTAGCCAAGTTCTGAATTGATTTTCATCACTGCTAATCCGGTGGTAAGACCAAATATTTTAGCATCCGGATAACGTTCGCGTGAGATTTGGAAAGCTTTTTTCTTGATACGCTTCGCCAGTCCGTGTCCGCGGAATGTGTCAACGACTATAAGCCCTGAATTAGCAACAAATTTCTTGTCGCCCCAGGTTTCAATGTAGCAGAATCCGGCAAATTCGCCTTCCTGCGTGAGCGCAATGATAGCTTTACCCTCTTTCATCTTGGATTCGATGTATTCGGGCGAGCGCTTGGCAATACCGGTACCGCGCACTTTAGCGGCCTCTTCTATGGTGGTTAGTATTGTCTTAACGTATGGCAGATGACTTTCATCAGCCAAAACGATGGATATTTCATCAACTTCTGATGTCTCTTTTTTCATTTCTCAAAAAAACTTTTTCTAATTCTTTTCATGAAAGATTTGGTTTATAACTTTCATTAAATCCTCCCTCGAAATTCCTTCGCGCGGGATGATAAGCACGGTATCGTCTCCGGCAATTGTTCCCAAAACTTCGTCAGTTGCGCGGTTGTCGATATCCCATGCAATGGCACTTGCGTAACCCGGTTTTGTTTTCACAATTGCCAAATGGCCGGAAAAATCCAAACTGAGCAGTGCGCCGTGTGAGGTGAAATTAAGTGAAGTCAACTCATCGGAAATCGGTTTGATCTGTGGCGGAAGTACATATTTATACGTTCCGTTTGAAAGCGGAGTTTTGGCCACTTTCAGCACTTTCAAATCGCGTGACAGTGTTGCCTGCGTAATATCGAAACCTTTTTCACGTAATTGTTCCAATAATTCTTCCTGACTTCCAATCACTTGAAGCCTCAAAACTTCAGAAATAATGCTTAATCTTTCTCTTTTATTTTTCATTGCCGGTATATTTATTACATAAAAGATGCAAAATTACATATATTCTGTATATCATGCAAGGATTTATGAATTATTTTCAAAATTTATGTATATATATTTGACTTTTCAAATAAACTATTTTTTAGAATAAATAATATTCCATTCATTTCCTGTCAATTAAATTACACAATCAATTATTTCTTAAAGTATATTTATCAAATGAAATTTATCTTTTTTTTGTAAAATTTATACAATCTGATAATTACAATAATACTTCTCATTATACTAATTTTAAGAAATATGAGTAACAGAAACAAATTCAGAAATTCTTTGTATTTTTGCATTTTAATAAAAATTTGATAAGAGTATGAGCCTTGTTGACAAAATAAAATCTGTAAAAAAGACTGCATTTTCGTTCGAATTACTGCCTCCGCTGAAAGGAAACGGTATCAGCGGTGTATATAGAACAATTGATACGTTGAAAGAATTTGATCCGAAATACATTAATATCACCACGCACCGCTCCGAAAAGATTTTCAAAGAAAACGAACTCGGGCTTTTTGAGCAGGTTTCCATCCGTAAACGCCCCGGAACCGTCGCTGTGGCTGCCGCCATTCAAAATAAATACAATATTCCGGTAGTTCCGCACATTATTTGCAGTGGATTTACCAAGGAAGAGACCGAATATGTGCTGATTGACCTGAAATTCCTGGATATCAATGATTTGCTTCTTTTGCGCGGCGACAAAGCAAAGCATGAAACTGCATTCGTTCCAACGGGGCATTCATTTGCAACCGAACTTCAAGAGCAGGTAAATCGTTTTAATGACGGGTATTTTCTGGATGGTTCGAAAATGAAAGTGATCGACGAACCGTTTTCTTACGGGATGGCCTGCTACCCAGAGAAACACGAAGAATCGCCCAACATGGAAACGGAACTTTACTGGGCAAAAAAGAAAGTGGATAACGGAGCAGAATATCTGGTCACACAGATGTTTTTTGACAATCAAAAATACTACGATTTTGTGGATAGATGCCGCGAAATTGGTATTGATGTGCCTATTATTCCGGGACTCAAACCCATCACATTCATGAACCAGTTGACGGTGCTGCCCAAGATATTCAAATCGGAAATTCCTGAAGAATTTGCTCGTGAACTCCGTAAGTGTAAAACCGATGAAGCAGCTACAGAAGTAGGTGTGGAATGGTGTACGCAGCAAGCCAAAGAATTGATTGAGCACAATGTTCCGAGCATCCATTTTTACAGCCTGATGGCTACTCAAAGCGTGAAACGGGTAGCTGAGAATGTGTATTAAAAAAACACCTCTAACCCGTTCAGCTGAGCTCACGTCGAAGCCTAAAGGGGAACAAGATAATTATGTTTAAACTACTTTTTGGAATAATCATTTTCTTTGTACTTTTCCTATTGCTCACAGGTGCATTAGGAATAAAAATACTGCGCTCGCTATTGGGGTTTAAGAATAGACCTACCCAACAACCGCGGAATGAAGATACGCGCACTTACTCGAATCCAGAAAGCAAAGACAAAATTTTCGGCGATCACGAGGGAGAGTATGTGGATTATGAGGAAGTTGATACGACTGAATCCCCTAAAAGGGATTTTAAAGAGAGTGAAAAAGAGCAATCATAAGAATTTATAAAAAAATCCCCATTAGAGTTTGTCCGGAACTTGTTTCGGGAATTTAGGGGTAAAGTACCTTTCTAAAATATTCACCACACTGCTTCGATAACTTCTGCCAAATAAATTGAGATGAACAAGCAGGTAGTAAAGCTGATAAATATCAATTTGTTCCCCATAAAATTCGGGTTGTGGGATAATCTGATGATATGAATCATAAAACTCTGCATCAAATCCGCCAAACAACCGCGACATGGCCACATCCATCATCGAATGTCCGTAACAGACAGCCGGATCAATCAGATAAGGTGTTCCATCGGCAGCAATCAGATAATTTCCACCCCACAAATCGCCGTGTAATAACGATGGTTTTACCTCACCAAAAACCTGCCGGAAAACAATCAACGCACTTTCTTTTGAAGGAATATATTTCTCCTCCAGTCCTTTGTTTTTTTTAGTCAGTTCCAGTTGCGGTGCAATGCGCTCATCCCAGTAAAACTCCGCCCAATCCGCGTGCCATGCATTGGACTGAGGCAGGCTCCCAATAAAATTATCCGAAGAAAATCCAAATTGGTCGTTTGACACAAGATGCATATTCGCCAAATCACGCCCAAAGTGAGTGTAATCTTTTGCATTCGGTCGTCTGCTCTCCACAAAATCCATCAACAAAAAAGCTTTGCCATCCAGTTCATCCACCAAATGCACATGCGGCACAGCAATGGTTTTTGTGCTTTCTATCGCCCGCAAACCTTGCTGCTCAGCATCGAACATCGTTTTTGCAGAAGATTTGCTGTTTACTTTCAGAAGGAATTTTTGACTTTGAGTTTCCAGCAGATATGCCGTTGAAATATCACCACCGGAAACGGGGCGAAACGCAGTGATTTGTGATTGAATTTGATCTGAAATATGCCTGATGATTTGTTCCATAGCCAACACTTTGATGTGAAATCGTAAAGATATAAAAGAAAAGGGATTTTTCCTAATTCCGGAAAAATCCTTTTCATACTACGGGACAAACGGACTTAAAGCCGTTGGTTCCTACGTGCTACATTCTCATATACACCTCATCAAACGGCACTCTAAACCGCTCGCCCCAGATGCCGCGCGTCCCTTTGCGGATTCCGCACGGGATGACCATATTTATTTCGGCTGCGCAAGGCAGATTGAGCAGTTTTTTCACCCGACGGCTGTCAAAACCTTCGAGCGGACAGGTATCGTAACCCGCTTCCGCCATCGCAATCATAAACGTCTGTGCGGCCAATCCGCAGGTTTTATGCACCACCACACGCATATCGCTTTCTGAAATAGTAGTTGTCATCGGGCGAAATAAGCTGATGGATGTGGAAAGGATTTTTCTGAAAATTCCCAACAATCCGAAAAAACGGCTGTAAATAAACGGCATCAAACGTCCGTAGTAAAGTTGGCGGTTTTTCCAGCGACTTTCCTGTCTTTCCGGCGGACTATATTTGGCGATATTGCCTTTCTCAAATTCCAGAATTGCTTTTGAGCGTTTGCGGTGCAAATCACGGCGAGTAACAAAAACTACGATTTGCTTGGCAGTTTCAGTAGCCCGCTGGTCCAGGCAGGCATGCGACATCTTTTTCAGCATTTCCGGCTCGGTGATGTGATAAAACTCCCACAGTTGCATGTTGGAGCTATTGGGGGCCAGCGTTGCAAGTTCGATGCAGTGTTTTACCTTTTCGGTATCGAGTTCCTTTTCTTCGTCAAAATAACGGACCGAACGACGAAAGTTCAGCGCTTCTTCTATATTCATTTTCAAAAATTTATTTATCGCATTCCGGCAATGCTTTCTTTCAGCGATGCAATTTTACTTTCAGCGTCCGATAGTTTTTTGCGTTCAATTTCCACGATTTCGGGTTTGGCATTTTGTACAAAGCGTTCGTTACTCAGTTTTTTCATCACCGACTGTATAAATCCTTCCAGGTAAACGATTTCATCTTCCATTTTCCGGATTTCTTCTTCCGCATTTATCAGACTGCCCATCGGGACGGCATATTCTGTAGTTCCTGAGAGGAAACTAACGGCATTGGGCGACTTCTCAGTCACTTTTACAAGGCTTTCCAGGCTGCAAAGCTTGCTGATAACCGCATCAAAATCAGCATTATGCCCGCCTATTATCTGTAGTTGCAGTGATTCTTTGTTGGGGATATTTTTTTGAAGGCGAATGGTTCTTATTCCGGCAATGATTTCCTTTGTTTTTTCAAAATCAGCCATCAGTTTTTCATTGACCGCATTCGCTTTCGGCATCAGCTGAACCATAATACTTTCGCCTGTCTGACGAGTTTCGAGCGCCTGCCAGAGTTCTTCGGTAATAAACGGCATAAACGGATGTAACATTTTCAGCAAACTGTCGAAAAATCCGAGCGTGGCGTTGTACGTAGCTTGGTCAATTGGATGTTGGTAAGCCGGTTTTATCATTTCCAGATACCAGGATGAAAACTCGTCCCAGAAAAGTTTATAAACCGCCATCAAAGCTTCGGAAAGGCGATATTTTCCAAATAAATCTTCTACTTCCAGCAATGTTTTTGAAAGTTGCGCTTCAAACCATTCGATCGCGATTTTAGCACTTTCAGATTGTTCAACATCCGCTACTTCCCAACCTTTTACCAATCGGAAAGCATTCCAGATTTTGTTGTTGAAATTACGACCTTGTTCGCACAAGCTATCATCGTACAGCAGGTCATTTCCCGCAGGGGCAGTCAACAGCATTCCCATACGCACGCCATCCGCACCAAATTGTTTCATCAGTTCAATCGGATCGGGTGAGTTGCCAAGTTGTTTGGACATTTTCCGACCAATTTTATCCCGCACAATTCCGGTAAAATAGACGTTTTTGAAACATTCCTGATTACGGTATTCGTAGCCGGACATAATCATCCGCGCCACCCAAAAGAAAATAATATCCGGACCGGTAACCAGGTCGCTTGTTGGGTAATAATACTGAATTTCAGCATTATCCGGATTATTTATTCCGTCAAAAACCGAAATCGGCCACAACCACGACGAGAACCATGTATCCAGCGCATCTTCGTCCTGACGCATTTCATAACCGCCTTGCAGTTTTGGGTGTTTATCGGCTTTTGCTTTTGCCAAATTTTCATTTTCAGCCACAATAATCACCTGCTGACCGCCATCCGCCGGAGTGCAGTAGTACGCCGGAATGCGGTGTCCCCACCAAAGTTGACGGCTGATGTTCCAGTCTTTGATGTTTTCCATCCAGTAGCGGTAGGTGTTTTTGTATTTTTCGGGGTGAAATTTCACCGTGTCATTTTCCACGTTGTCAAGCGCCGGTTTTGCCAAGTCGCTCATTTTCAAGAACCACTGCATCGAAAGTTTGGGCTCGATAGGCACATCGGTGCGTTCGGAATAACCTACTTTGTTAGTGTAGGCTTCCATTTTCTCCATCAATCCCGCTTCATCCAGGTCTTTTTCAATTTTCTTGCGTACCGCAAAACGATCCATTCCGGCATACATTTCACCGTGTTCATTCAGCGTACCGTTTTCGTTGAAAATATCGATGGAAGGCAGGTTGTATTTTTCGCCCAATACGTAGTCGTTCACATCGTGCGCCGGAGTAACTTTCAGGCATCCCGTTCCAAATTCCATATCCACGTACTCATCTTCAATCACAGGAATTACACGGTTGATAAGCGGAACAATCACTCTTTTACCTTTCAAATGTGCCGTTTTCGGGTTTTCAGGGTGAATACACATAGCCGTGTCGCCCATTATCGTTTCGGGACGCGTAGTTGCCACAACGGCGTAACCTTCGTCACCTTCAATTTTATAACGCAAATAGTACAACTTTCCATTCACTTCTTTGTGAATAACTTCTTCGTCGGAAATGGCTGTAAGTGCTTTTGGATCCCAGTTAACCATCCGTACACCACGGTAAATCAAGCCTTTTTCGTGCAAATCGCAGAAAACTTTAATCACGCTTTCAGAACGAATTTCGTCCATCGTGAAGGCTGTGCGTTCCCAGTCGCAAGATGCGCCGAGTTTTTTCAGCTGTTCCAGGATAATTCCGCCGTGTTCGTGCGTCCAGTCCCAGGCGTGTTTCAAAAACTCATCGCGAGAAAGGTCGGTTTTTTTGATCCCTTTTTCAGCCAGACGAGCCACAACTTTTGCTTCGGTAGCAATGGATGCGTGGTCGGTTCCGGGTACCCAGCAGGCATTTTTTCCCTGCATACGCGCACGGCGCACAAGTACGTCCTGAATGGTATTGTTGAGCATGTGCCCCATGTGAAGCACGCCGGTTACGTTTGGTGGCGGAATTACGATGGTGTAAGGTTCGCGCTCATCGGGCGTGGAATGAAAAAATCCATTGTCTAACCAATATTGATACCATTTGTCTTCAACAGATGCGGGGTTGTATTTGCTTGCAAGCGTCATTTTAGTTTATAGTAAAAAAGTTTTTAGTAGATAGAAACAAAAGCAGGAAGTTTGAAGCACGAAGCACGTAGAAAATCCAAAAATAAGAATTACTGCTTACCGCTCACCTCTCACCGCTTTATTTAAGGGTGCAAAGATAGTGAAAATGAATTTTTTATAGAAATTTAAATTGGAAAGAATAAGTATTGTCAGCTTAATTCATTAAATTTGTGAAAGAATAGAACTATGCAGGCAAAAACCACAGGCATCATACTTCATCAAGTAAAATACTCGGACAGTCAGAGCATTGTTAGTATTTACACGCGGGAATTCGGGCGAATGTCCTATATGGTGCGTGGTGCAAATCGAAAAAAATCAGCTACCCGTTCGGCTTTGCTTCAACCGCTTTCTATCGTGGAAATTGATGTATCTCACAATCCGAAGAAAGATATTCAGAGCATAAAGGACATACGTATAGCCATTCCTTTTTATCACATTCCGTATGATCCGGTGAAGAATGGGCTGGCGCTGTTTATGACTGAATTGCTGCAAAAAACGCTGAAACATTCGGAAAATGACAAAGAATTGTATAATTTTATCGAAAATTCTGTTTGTCAGCTGGATAAATGCGAGGAAGGCATTGGAAATTTTCATTTGGTGTTTATGGCCGGACTGGCTCGCCGGCTGGGTTTCGCCCCGGACATGCTGAATGATAATGGCTACAAGTTTTTTGACATGATGAACGGGATTTTTGAAAGGAGCCAGCCCCTACATGCTCATTTCCTTGAAGGAAAACAGGCAGAAACTTTCAAAAGCATTATGGAGCTTGATTACGACTGCCTGAACTCGCTCCCGATGAACCGCATCCAGCGTGCCGGAGTTTTAACTAATTTTGTTGAATACTACAAATTGCATCTTACTGATTTTCAATCGCTTCACTCCATAGAAGTGATGCATAAACTTTGGGAATAATTATACAACATTTTGTCAAATTCATTGTTTTATTTTTGTTAGAATGCATTAAAAAATATTTGGACTTAACGTTGAATTTCCTTAAAACCACATACAAAATGAAAGCACTAAATTTCACATTGAACAAGCAATTCTCAAAACTCTTTATCCTGATTCTGGGTTTGTTTTTGGGAATTCAAACTGTTTCTGCAGGTTTCTCGTCAAATTCCCTGCAGCAGGATCCTGAAATTGTTACTTACACGGGCGTTGTCACCAGCGATAATTCCGAGGCACTCCCTTATGCTGTTTTGTCGGTAGAAAAAACCAACATCTCTACTGTAACGAATGTAGATGGTGGATTTTTATTAAAAATTCCGGCATCCGAAGTCAATAAAAACCTGTTAATCTCTTTTTTGGGACACGAAAACCTGCGCATGCCTATCTCGTCGCTTCAGCCTACAGGAAACAGAATCAGGCTTAAATCACTTGCATTTATCCTTCCTGAATTGGAAGTTTTGACGAAAGATCCCAACCTCATCATCCAAAGAATGATGGACAATAAAAGCAAAAATTACAGTTCGAAGGATATGATGATGACTGCTTTTTATCGTGAGACCATAAAGAAAAGAAGTACGAACATTTCCTTGTCAGAGGCGATTGTAGAAGTGTACAAGCGTGCTTACAACAGCAGCCTTCATGACATGGCCGCTCTTTATAAATCACGAAAAAGCACCGACTACAACCGGTTAGATACATTGGTTTTCAAACTGATGGGCGGCCCATTCAACAATATTTACCTGGACATCATGCGTTATCCTGATTATATTTTTTCACAGAAAGTGTTTGAAAATTATGAATTCAAATTTGTGAAAACCGATCAGGTAAACGACCGGCCTGTGTATGTGATTGAATTTCGTCAGCTCCGCCACATCGTTGATCCGCTGTTTGTAGGACTACTTTATATCGATGCTGAAAGTTATGCGCTGGCTCGTGCCGAGTTTGACATGGATTTGACAAACAATGCCGAAGCGACACGAATTTTCGTGAGAAAAAAACCTTTCAATGCAAGGGTGAGTACCACCAGAGCGCATTATATGATCGATTACCGGCTAATCGACGACTTGTGGCACTATTCATACAGCCGTATCGATTTGGGACTTCGAATCAACTGGAACAGGAAGCTTTTCCACACGTACTACAATTCAGCCATCGAAATGGCCGCCACAGACTGGTCGGACGATATGGACAAAAGAACTTTCCGGAGCAAAGACCGAATCAGCCCAAACGTTGTGATACAAGATGAAGCGTCTGGTTTTGCCGATCCGGAATTCTGGGGCGAATTTAACATCATCGAACCCGACAAATCGATTGAAAACGCTATCAGCAAGATACAGAAACAGCTGAACAAATAGGCATTTTTTTTTAATAAATTTAAAAAAATTTGTCCGCTCTCTTGTTTTTAAACCAGAAAACCAAGCTCTGTCGAAGTATTGCTTTGGCAGAGTCTTATATTGAATTATCATCACTTATTTCACTTTATTATGGAAAAAACCGTTGTTATTTTTTGCAAAAACACCCAGGATTACCATTCCTTCCCACTCGGCACTTCTTTGCTGGAAATATACAAATCACTGAACATCAAACTGAAATACCAGGTTGTCGCAGCGCGCGTCAATTACAAAGTAGAAGATCTTAATTTTTTGATTTACAAGCCGAAAGACATTGAGTTCATTGATATAGGATGTTCATCGGGTATGCGCGTTTATGTGCGTACGCTTTCGATGGTGCTTTCAAAGGCAGTTGCAGAGCTATTCCCGAAAGCGGTTATCCGCATCGAGCATCCGATTTCAAAAGGTTATTATTGCCAAATTGAAAATATAGACCAACCGATTACTCCGGAAATTATTTCACGTATAAAATCAAAAATGCAGGAAATTATATACCGTGGAGAACCGATTGTGTTGGAAGAAAAACAGACCGAACAGGTAAAAGAATTGTTCCGAAACGGTTTGAACAATACCTCGAAAGATGCACTGTTTGACAGTCTGGGAGAGCCGTATCTGCGCTATTACCGCATCGGCGATTTCATCGATTATTACACCAGCATTCTGCTTCCCTCGACCGATTATCTTGGCATTTTTGATTTGATTCCTTATTACGACGGCATGCTTCTGCAAGTTCCAAACCGTGAAAATCCGGTGGAATTGGAACAGATGGTGCTTCAACCGAAAATGTTTGAAATATTCAAAGAATTTTTGAGTTGGAACAAAATTATGGATTTGAAATCGGTAGGTGAATTCAACAATGCCTGCATCGACAACCGAGCTTTCAATCTGATAAAAATTGCCGAAGCACTGCATGAAAAAAAGGTTGCATCCATTGCTGACATGATTCATGCACGCCCGGATGTGAAAGTAATTTTAATTTCGGGACCGTCTTCATCGGGAAAAACCACATTCAGTAAGCGTCTTTCAGTTCAGTTGATGGTAAGCGGTTTGAAGCCTAAAACCATTTCGCTGGATAACTATTTTGTGGACAGAGAAGCTACGCCTAAAGACGAAGATGGCGGTTGGGATTTCGAGTCACTGTACGCACTTGATTTGGATTTTTTCCACGAACAAATGGGACAACTGATTGCAGGAGAGGAAATTGATCTTCCGTTCTTCAATTTTGAAACGGGAACTCGATTCTTCAAAGGTGAAAAATTAAAATTGGAAGATGATACATATCTTATCATTGAAGGAATCCATGCGCTTAATCCAGAACTGACAAAAGGAATTCCCGGAAATGCGTTGTTTAAGATATACGTTTCGGCGCTGACGACTATCTCCATTGATGAGCATAACTGGATACCAACGGCTGACACACGTCTTCTGCGCCGTATTATTCGTGATTACCGCTACCGCGGCTACTCTGCCCTAGACACCATCGGGCGCTGGGCGAGCGTACGAAAAGGGGAAGAGAAGTGGATTTTTCCTTTCCAGGAAAATGCAGACATCATGTTTAATTCCGCTTTGATATTTGAACTTGCGGTGCTTAAACGTCATGTTGTACCGATATTAGAACAAGTCCCAAAATATTGTGAAGAATATACTGAAACACACCGATTGTTGCGTTTTTTACGCTATTTCGTAGGAATCACAGATCGGGAAATACCACCTACATCGCTGTTGCGTGAGTTTGTGGGAGGAAGTAGTTTTAAATATTAGAAACCTGAAAACTTTTTTATCTATAAAATCGATAAAAATTTGATTTTTGAGTAAAATGAAACAGAGGCGAATATTTATGAAATTCACCTTTGTTTTTTTATTTTTTCTGATTTTGTTCGACCGATAACAACCTTCCCGTTTCGGGACTCACAAATGCTCTACTGTATCTATCCATCGTTTCGAGTGGAATGGGCATCAGAATACCAAGTTGCGGTATAGTCATAGTTTTTTGGAAAAACACTTTTTCTCCATTATCAAATACGACGTCAGCCAATACCGGAATAATGGAAAATACTTCTTCTTTTGCTTTTTTCTTTTTTTCATCAACAACGGTTTTCACCGGTTCGTAACTGATGGAAATATAGTAAGGCACACCGCTTAAATCATCAGCAGGAACCAATCCCTGAAACTCAGAAAATCGAAAAACAACCTCATCTTTTACTGCACTCGTCGGAGTATAGGTCATTTCCTGTGTCAATTCTTCCACCACAGTGGTTCCCAAAAACAGCTTTGAAAGCTCCTCTTCCTGCTGATTCATCTGTTCAATCATAGTTTTCATTGAAGCACCATCAGTGGGCATATATTCTACATCACCGGCCAGCAGGTCAATACGATTCTCGCGGATGCTGTATATCTGCTTGGCAATACCTTCGGCCATTTTCGCTACCGATCCGGCAAGCATATATTCTTCGTTCAGCGGAAGAAGTTTCTGAGTCGGTTTCACTTCGGCACCTTCTTTTCTGATAATTTTCATCTCCCTGTTTATCTGCGCAGGAGGTGTATTGATTCCGCTTAAAATCCCATCATCTGTAACAGAAAGAGAAGAAGTGATTGATTTTTTTGCAGGAATAATGGTAAAAGTGCGCTCTTTGTCAGGCAGTGTACGAGGTGTAACATTCAGACTTTTCAGTCTGTAATACGTCTTTTTTGAAGTAATTACATCAGAAGTTGCAAGGTATCTTTCTGAATATTGATAAAACTGTCCCGGAGTTTCGGTCACTTTTTCAACCGTAACATTAATTACTAATTCGGTTTTCGGGAGTGAATAAATCAGCGTAGATTGCCCTTCTGTAACGGTTTGTGCAGTTGCCAGAAAAGGGAATATTAATATGAATAAAAGAAATCGTTTCATTTTTTCAGACTTTTAGAAATTAGACAAATTGACAACAGATTTTCTATCATTTTTTTCGAAGGAATAAAATCCCTGTTTCACAAAACACGAAGTTACGCCTTTTTTCTACCCCTTACAAATGGTTTTTTCTTTTTCCCAACGGTGTCTGCCTGCTGAGCAATAAGTTCACGGCATTGTTCCTCCGTCAGCGTTGTTGCATCGGTCTTTTTGGGAATTTTATAGTTGTTTTTTTCAAAAGCAATGTAAGGTCCAAATCGACCGTTCAACACTTGAATCTCTCCGTTTTCACCGAAGATATTTATCACTTTGTTCTTGTCAGCTTCGCGTTTGGCTTCGATAATTTCCACGGCTCTTTCGGCAGTAATTTCAAGTGGATCATCTGCTTTCGACAAGGAATAAAACTTGCCGTCGTGACGGATATACGGGCCAAAACGTCCAACCGCAACGGTCATGTCTTTCGATTCGAATTCGCCGATTTCACGTGGAAGTTTGAAAAGTTCCAAGGCCTCTTCCAGTGTAATGCTTTCGATAGACTGCGTTTTGCGAAGCGATGCGAAAGTAGGTTTTTCTTCCTCTTCCGAAGTTCCGATTTGAGCGATTGGACCAAAACGACCTATTTTAACGGATAATTGTCTGCCCGATTTTGGATCAACGCCCAAAACCCGCTCGCCAACCTGACGCTCCGAATTTTTCAACGTTTCTTCCACAACCGGATGGAATTTTTTATAAAAACGGTCAATCGACTGCGTCCATTTTATTTTGCCTTCGGCAATATTGTCAAATTCCACCTCCACATTGGCCGTGAAATTATAATCCATGATGTTTGGGAAATGATCTACCAGAAAATCATTAACCACCAAACCGATGTCTTCCGGGAATAATTTAGCTTTTTCGGCACCGTAATTTTCCGTTTTTGGAGCATCGGTGATTTTGCCTAACTTCAATTTCAGTTCATTAAAACTTCTTTTGATAGCCGGACGGTCGCCTTTTTCAACGTATTTTCTATTCTGAATGGTAGAAATCGTAGGCGCGTAAGTGGACGGGCGCCCGATGCCGAGCTCTTCCAGCTTACGAACCAGACTCGCTTCCGTGTATCTCGGAGGACGCTGAGTAAATCTTTCCTGAGCAAGGATTTCCTTGGAAGTAAGCGCTTCACCTTTTTTCATGGTCGGCAAAATTCCGCTTGTTTCAGCGTCCTGCTCATCGTCGGTCGATTCCAGGTACACTTTCAGGAAACCATCGAAAATAATTACTTCTCCGGAAGCAATAAATTGTAGTTTACTACCTGAGATATTGATGTAAATATTGGTTTTTTCCAATTCCGCATCTGCCATCTGCGAAGCAATGGTACGCTTCCAAATCAGCTCGTATAATCTTTTTTCCTGCGCATTGCCTTCCACAGTGTGAGCATTCATATATGTTGGGCGGATGGCTTCGTGAGCTTCCTGCGCTCCTTTGGATTTGGTACTGAATTTACGTATTTTCACGTATTTTTCACCGGCCATGCTGATAATTTCGCTTTTGGAAGTATTGATAGCCAATGCCGAAAGATTCACGGAGTCGGTACGCATGTAAGTGATTTTTCCCGATTCGTACAGCCTTTGAGCAACCATCATCGTTTGCGAAACTGAAAAACCAAGCTTTCGGGCGGCTTCTTGCTGCAAAGTAGAAGTGGTAAATGGTGGCGCAGGTGATTTTTTGGCAGGTTTTTTCTCTATATTATCTACTGAGAATTGTGCATCTTTGCAGATTTCCAGGAATGCAAATGCTTCTTCTTTTGTATTGAAACGCTGTGACAGCTCAGCTTTTAGCTCAATCGGTGCACCGCCGGCATCTTTCGTAGTGAAAATAGCAGAAACTTTGTATGAGCTTTCAGCCACAAAATTATTGATTTCTCTTTCTCTCTCCACAATCAGGCGCACAGCAACGGACTGTACGCGCCCAGCAGAGAGCGACGGACGAACTTTCCGCCACAGAATTGGTGAAATTTCAAAACCAACAATGCGGTCCAAAACACGGCGTGCCTGCTGTGCGTCAACCAGATTCAAGTCAATTTCACGCGGATTTTCTATTGCTCGAAGAATGGCATCTTTGGTGATTTCATGAAAAACGATCCGTTTGGTGTTCGCATTTTTCAGCTTCAATTCTTCTGCCAAGTGCCACGCGATGGCTTCTCCCTCTCGGTCCTCATCGGAAGCCAACCAGACAATTTCTGCCGATTTCACCGCTTTTTTCAGGTCCGAAACGATTTTTTTCTTATCGGGCGAAACTTCATATTGCGGTGCATAGTTATTGTCGAAGTCGATTCCCAAGCCCTTATCCGACAAATCGCGGATATGCCCCATGCTTGACATAACTTGATACTCTTTCCCCAAAAATTTCTCGATAGTTTTGGCTTTGGCGGGCGATTCAACAATAACCAGATTTTTTGACATAATTAAGTTTGATTTTTGAAATTGGGTGCAAAATAACAAAAACAATTAGGTACCAACCAAATTTTCAGCCAATTATTTTTGATTTTTAGGAAATTAGTCCATTTTTTGAACCCTAAAATGGACAGATAAAAGTAAATTTGACTGTTGCTTTATTACAAAAAAATCTGCCAAAGTTTCTGTTTTGACAGAGTTTTTCAATCTAACGAACAGGTATTCCTGCATATTATTTAATGTAGGTACGAATAGCTGATCATCAATAATTATACGCCTGTTATTTCCACTACCTCGTAACCAGCAGCGTCCACAGCGTCAATTATCTGCTGGTTGGTAACAGGTTCAGTCAGATTCAGTTTGGCAGTTCTGCTGTCCAAATCTACTTTTGCTTCAATTCCATTGATTTTGTTTAAGCTTTTTTCAACTCGCGCTGCGCAATGTCCGCAACTCATTCCTTTGATTACTATTGTTTTCATAAGTCCCTAAATCCCCATCAAGGGGGACTTTTTGTTAGTGTTTATTTGAGATTTTATATATTTAAAAATTTAGTGCTACAAAAAATAGTTTCGGTTACAAAATTCATTAAATATCGATTAATAAAAGCTATAGGGCAGTTTTTCTTAATCTCAATGCATTCATCACTACCGTAACCGAACTTAAACTCATTGCCAGCGCGGCGAACATCGGATTGAGTTTCCAGCCAAGCATAAAGTAAAATACGCCTGCCGCGATCGGGATTCCGATTACATTGTAGAAAAATGCCCAGAATAGGTTCTGCTTGATGTTTGTGATGGTTGATTTGCTCAATCGCAACCCTTTGACAACGTCCATCAGATCGCTTTTTATCAATACCACGTCAGCCGATTCGATAGCCACGTCCGTTCCGGAACCGATTGCAAAACCCAAATCAGCCCTTGCCAACGCGGGCGCATCGTTTATTCCATCGCCAACCATGCCCACAATTCTGCCCTCGCTTTGAAGTTCCTGAATCACTTTGTCCTTGTCTTGCGGTAGCACTTCGGCGATTACTTTGTCAAAACCGATTTTTCCCTGTACCGCGCTTGCAGTCCGTTCATTGTCGCCGGTAAGCATTACGGTGGTGAGTCCCATCTTTTTCAACGTTTCAATAGCTTCACGGCTTGTTTCTTTTATCACATCGGCCACTCCGATTACTCCCAGTACATTTTCATCATCAGAAATAAAAAGTGCTGTTTTTCCTTGCTGTAAAAGCTGAAAAAGAAAATCTTCCACAGGTTCTGTGTCAATAGTTTCAGCTATAAAGGCCTTATTTCCAACTTTATAAAGTTCACCGTTGACCTTTCCGGTAATTCCTTTTCCGGGCACATTTTCAAAATCTTTCACCGGATATAGTTCCAGTTTTTCTTCTTCGGCACGTGTGAGAATGGCTTTGGAAATGGGATGTTCTGAATATTTTTCCAAAGAGGCGGTTATACGAAGCATCTCTTTTTCGTTGAGATAATGGAGGCTTTCTATGTCGGTCACTTTAGGATTTCCTTCGGTTATTGTTCCGGTTTTGTCAAAAACAATGGTATCGATTTTTCCACCCATTTCGAGTGCTTCTGCCGATTTGAAAAGGATTCCGTTTTCAGCTCCTCTTCCCGTTCCCACCATAATGGCAACTGGTGTGGCAAGTCCCAACGCACAAGGGCACGAGATAATCAGCACAGCAATTCCGATAGAAAGTGCAAATTCAAATGAATGGCCGAGAAGTAACCAAACGATGGTAGAAGAGACGGCTATTCCAATCACAATCGGCACAAAAATCCGGCTGATTTTATCTGCCAATCGCGAAATAGGAGCTTTGGAAACTGTGGCTTCTTCGAGCAAAGCGATGATTTGAGAGAGCGTGGTATCTTTACCTACTTTTGTAGCACGGAATGTGAAAAAACCGGTTTTATTGATGCTTGCGGAAATTACGGTATCACCTTTCTGCTTAAAAACCGGAATACTCTCTCCCGTAATTGCAGATTCGTCGAGCGAGCTGAAACCCTCATCCACAACGCCATCAACAGGAATTTTTTGTCCGGGACGAATGCTAACCAAGTCATTCAAAATCACTTCATCAACGGGAATTTCTATCTCTTTTCCGTCACGAATGACATTGGCTGTTTGTGGTGCCGAATCAATTAATTTTGTCAATGCATCCGAAGTCTGCCTTTTTGAGCGTGCTTCAAAGTATTTTCCTAACGTAATCAGCGTCAAGATCGTTGCTCCTGATTCAAAGAAAAGATCGTGCATATACTGGCGCACAATACTTGTTTCGCCATAACCCAATCCGTACGAAATCCGATAAATGGCAAATATCCCGTAAAGTAACGCAGCGCCAGAACCTAATGCGACAAGTGAGTCCATTGTCGGTGATAATTGACGTAATGTTCTGAATCCGTTTGTAAAAAATTTATTATTTACAAAGTAAATCGGCAGGGCAAGCAAAAACTGTGTGAATGCGAATAGGAGTGCATTCTTTTCACCGGTAAAAAAAGTCGGAACAGGAAGTCCGAGCATCGGTCCCATGGCAATATAAAGTAGAGGAATCAGAAATGCAAAGGAAATGATCACCCTTTGCTTTAATTCATTCTGTTCCCTGGCAGCATAATCAACTTTGGGAGTAGTGCTTTGAGTTTTGACGGGCATTTTCACAAAGGCATCGTATCCGGCATCTTGAACGGATTCGATAATTTTATCGGTTGTGAGCGCAGAATCTTCAAACTCCACCGACATGCTGTTTGTCAGCAGGTTGACATTCACATCCTGCACTCCGTCGAGTTTCCGAACACTTCTCTCCACATGCGCCACACAGGCAGAGCATGTCATTCCCGTTACATCAAATTTTTCTGTTTTCATAATCATCTTGAGTAGTTAAAAAACAATTGCCTGCCTGCTTTAGTTCAATTATAAATTTTAATGAGATATAATTGTTGTTAATCAGAATAAATAATGCCCAACAAGTTTTTCAACCTGCCGGGCATTAAAAAGGCTAAAATTTCAGCCGATATTATTTTTTTATTTCGAGCAATTCAACATCAAAAACCAGCGTTGAAAACGGAGGAATTTGAGGATTGTTTTCGTTTGCGCCGTATGCCAAATCTTGTGGAATGAAGAAACGATATTTAGAACCAACGGACATCAGTTGAAGACCTTCTGTCCAACCTTTGATAACTTGATTCACATAGAATTCAGTTGGCTCGCCTCTTTTGATTGAGCTGTCAAAGATCGTATCGTTTGTCAATTTTCCTTCGTAATGTACTTTTACCAAGTCAGAAGCAGTCGGTTTCACGCCGGTTCCTTCTTTAATTACTTCGTACTGAAGTCCACTTGCAGTAGTTTGAATGCCTGGTTTTGATTTATTATCAGCCAGGAATTTTTCACCAGCAGCTTTGTTTGCGCCGTATTTTTCCATCATGCGAACTGCCTGACGATCATTCATCACTTTCTGAACATACTCTTGTGCTTGTTCAGCAGTCATGTTTGTTTTTTGACCTTTGATGGCGTTAATCATACCTTGTTTGATCATATCATAATTGATTTTCAGGGTAGAATCGCCCATAAGTCCGGCTGTTTTTTGTTGGTTCAACCAACCGCCTACTTGTCCGCCTACTTCAGCAAACTGAGGATTCTCGTCTGGTGTTCCAGCCAATCCTTCTTTCAGTCCTGCAATAAATCTTCCGACTTTGTAATCTACAGAGTCGCTGTCTTGTGCAAGCATCATTTTCATGTCGTTTCCGTTAGCCAAACCAAATGCATAGTTCAAGCTGTCGGCTTCAGTTTTCAGTTGTGGAAGTTTTGTAGAAGTACCTCCACCGTTGCAAGCTGCCAACGCAAAAATAAGCGTAACAGCAGTAGCTAAAAATATATTTTGTTTTTTCATCACTTTACTATTTAAATAATTTGGTTACTACTAATTTACGCTGTCAGCTGGGAGAGCAGGAGCTTCAGGAGCAGCTGTTGGAACTGGTGGCATGTTTCTTTGCTGACGTTTCTGCATAGTGGTTTGAAGATACATTTGAGATTCTTCGCCGGTCATACCTTTGTCGAAGCTCTTCATTCCGTTTACCAATCCCTGGATTACCAATGCTTCGTTAAAAACCAATGTTGAGTCAAACATCAAACCAGCTTTTTTCTGCTGTTTAAGCATGCCACCCACTTGTTTTCCATAGTTAAAAAGTTCGTCTTTGCTGCTGGTTTTGAATGCATTGTCAGTAGCAGTTAAGAATTTTGTCAAGCTTTCTGCTGAAGAATCATTTTGGAAATAAGATGATTTAATTCCTTCGCCATTGATGATTCCAAGTGCGTAGTTAAGGCTGTCCTCTTGATTTTTAAGGCTCACCTCTTTTGCACCTGTACTGCCACCGCATGATGCGAACACCAAAACGACAGCAAAAAGTGCTAATGATAGAAAATGTTGTTTTTTCATTTTTGAGTTTTTTTTATTTCGTTTTATTTGTAGTTTTATTTGTTGCAGCCGGTTTTACTTCTTCCACAACCGGATCCGGCTCAGGTTTAATAATATCAATCAGTTCCACTTCGAAAATCAGCGGTGCAAACGGCGGAATATTCGCTTGTGGAATTCCTTGTTCGCCATAGGCTAAATTAAAGGGAATGAAAAATTTATATTTTGATCCAACCGGCATAAGCTGTACGCCTTCTGACCATCCCGGTATCACTTGGTTCAACCCAAATTCTACAGGTTCTCCACGTTCTACCGAGCTGTCGAAAACTCTGCCGTCGATGGTTGTGCCTGTGTAGTGAACCTTCACCTTGTCACCAGCTGATGGTTTCGGACCATTACCTGGAGTTAACACCTGGTATTGCAAGCCGCTTTCGGTAGACGAAACACCTTCTTTGAGCAGGTTGTCGGCTAGGAATTTTTCGCCTTCAGCTTTTTTAGCTTCGTTTTCTAATTCTTGGGCTTTAGTCAAATATTCTCTAAAAAATGTTTGTGCGTTTTCGTTGCTCATCAAAGTTGAATCTCCTCTCATTGCCTGAGAAAATCCTTTGATTACCAAATCGATATTTGATTTTCCTCCGGGAATATTTTTAAGATCATTGGTAAAACTGGTACCTACATTTACTCCGAGCGCGTAGCTCATGGAGTCAACATCATTTGTCAAGATATTAATCGGAGCTGCTGGAAATACTACAACCGGTGCTTTCTTTACGGTGCTGCAGCTTATCAAAGAAACAGCTACCAAAGATGCTAGAATTATCTTTTTCATTTCCGATTATTTTTCAATTCCGAGCAATTCAACATCAAAAATCAACGTTGTGTGCGGTCCAATGTGCTGACCAGCTCCTTGTGATCCGTAAGCAAGATTAGAGGGAATGAACAGTTTCCATTTCGAGCCAACAGGCATCAGTTGAAGTGCTTCAACCCATCCGGAAATCACCTGAGTAACTCCGAAAGTGGCCGGCTGTCCACGCTGAACTGAGCTGTCGAAAACAGTTCCATCAATCAAAGTTCCGTGATAATGTACTTTTACTGTGTTGTTTGCTTTTGGAATCGGGCCGTTACCTTCTTTCAAAATTTCATATTGCAAACCACTTTTCAGCGTCACAACTTCACCGCGTTTCCCGTTTGCTTCTAAAAAAGCCTTTCCTTCGCTTACATTTTTTTCAAATGCTTTGCCCTGCAATTCTTCGAAGTATTTATTGATTACTTCCTGAGCTTCCTGATAAGAAATTTTTGGTTGTTTTTTATCTAATACATCCTGAATGCCTGTAGTCAGTTCGGCAACGTTAAGATCGGCAACACCGCTTCCCAACAAATTATTTCCCAAACTCAACCCCAGCGCATAGCTAATTTTTTCCATCTTTTTTAAATGTTTTTTTTAAAATTAGGTGCAAAGATAGATTAAAAAATTAAATAAATGGAAGTTAGTTAATTAAAATTACCTTGCAGAGACTACAATCGGCATTTTTTCGATTTTTTTAACACCTGAACCAGCATTAACCAGCTCAACATAAAGTACATAAATGCCCGGATTCACGTTGATACCCCGGTCTGTTTTTCCATCCCAAACCAAGTAACCCTCATTACCCAAAATGTGGTTGTTGGCAAGCTGCGTAACTTTGACACCTACTGCATTGAAAATAATCACGTTAGCCGTAAATCCTTCTGCATCGGTTTTGTAACGGATTAAGCTGACATCATCGATGCCGTCATTGTCAGGAGTAAACGCTTCCGGATCCGGATAGAACCACTTTTCATTGTCTGGCAATGTCGTTGGAGTCATTTCCCTGAATTGGGAATTTTTATATCCGGGCGTTCCATAATTCACGTCTTTTGCAGCTGAATGCCAGCTTGAAGGCGACTGCGAAGGCATTCGCGGATTAATCCGTTCCAGCGAAACACCTTTCGGATTACGGATAAGCGAGTGGTGCCACTTGGCATCGTAGCGTACTTCATCCAAAATAATGGTATCGTTGGTATCGAGAGTTTTAGGTGACAAATAACCCACCAAAAAACCGGCTCCCGAATTACTCAGCGCTGACCACCTTTCAGACCTTACAATATTGGCGGTATCAGGTGCAGCAAAACCATTTCGCACCAAATTCACATCAGATGTCAAAGCCATGAATCCGTGTGGAAGCAAAATAGATTTATTGGGGAAAAAATTGTTAATGGTGTAACCGCCGGATGTATTCCTCGTAGTAAAGAAAACTTTGCTCATATCCAACGTTTTAGGAGAATTGTTGTAAACTTCAAAATATTCGGGTGCAAAATCCGGATTATCAAAAAGAATTTCATTTATCACAACATCGCCATCCGAAACAGCCTCAATAACTCCGATTCGGCGATAGGTATTTTTCAGCGGATTTCCTGAAAAATCCTTGATATTCTGCGCATCAACCGAGTAAATTTTTCCCTTTTCAAAAGCATTATTGAATGTCAGCGTAACGATAGATTCATCGGAAGTAACGGCAATATTTGAAGGACTGCCAACTCCGTTGTCCACTAGAAAAGTAGCAGATGAGATATTAACAGGTTCAGAAAATGTCAACACCATTTTGTCGGGTTCGATGATTCTCAAATCGGTCCATTCAGGAGCAACTACATCAACGAATTTGTCGCCTTTTACTGAAATATCATCAAAAAAATACAATTTCCCGGTAGTAGAACTATTTACAAAAGAAACTCCGAAATATCGACTTCCTTTCACAATCGTATCGTTTACGCTGGCTCCTTCCTGTACAAAATCAGTATCACTAAATCCTTGAACATCAGATAATCGCTGTCTGTAAAGTGCGAATGTACCATCTTTTGAACGAGTAACTTTTACTTTGACAATGACTGGATTTGAATTTACTGTGCCGTCAGCACCGTCAATAAGCTTAAGTGGATTAGAGCCGACTTGCTTTCTATAAAGCGAAATTTCGTCAGCTGTATTTCCGATCTGCACATAGTATCCGTTCAATTCACCCGAAAGATCAGCTTTATCAGAAATTATATGAACCAGTGCATAATTGCTGCTCGAAGGATTATAATTCATTCTGACCCAAAATTCCCACGTAGCATCGTCAAATGCTTCAGAAGGAGTGGATAAATAGGAGCGAGAAGTGGTCAATGCATTGGATTGAAGCTGCATGTCCGGATTCACGATGAAGTTTCCGGTAGTTCCGCTCCAGGCAGGATTGTTTGAAAATTCACCATCCGAGAAATTCTCACTCCATTGTATCGAATTTTGAGAAAAAACCCAAATTGGGAATAAAACTATCATAAAAATCAACGTTTTTTTCATAATCTGTTCTGTTTTACGATGAAAAGAGTTAATTTTGCAAAAATTTTCTTTGAACAATTTTTGACAAATATAGTTATTTATTTTGAAGTCTCTTTTGATTAAAGGTGTTTTTTCAAAGAAAATGCTGATTAATAACGTGTTAAATTTATAATACAATAATATATCAGGCCAAAAAGTTTTTCTCATTACTAATTAGTTTACAATTTCACTAAGTGACTTGAAGCATCATACTCACCAGATAATATGTTTCAGGACAGATAAATTTACAACAATGAAAGTAGCAATCGTTGGCGCGAGTGGCGCCGTAGGTCAGGAATTTCTGAAAGTTTTGGATCAGCGAAATTTTCCGCTGTCCGAGTTGGTGTTGTTTGGCTCTTCAAGAAGTGCCGGAAATGAATATGAATTTAAAGGCAAAAAGCTGATTGTGAAAGAATTGGTTCACGGCGACGATTTCAGGGGATTTGACATCGTGTTTACCTCTGCCGGAGCTGGTATTTCACGCGAATTTGCCGATGACATAACAAAATACGGCGCTGTGATGATTGATAATTCAAGCGCATTCCGTACCGATGACGATGTGCCGTTAGTGGTTCCGGAAGTGAATGCCGAAGACGCAAAAGACCGTCCGCGCAACATCATTGCCAATCCAAACTGTACCACCGCTATCATGGTTGTGCCATTGGAAGCCATACGTAAACTTTCTCCTATTAAACGTATCCACGTGGCCTCTTATCAGGCTGCGAGTGGTGCCGGAGCAGCTGCCATGGACGAACTGGAAATGCAGTACAAACAAATTGCCAACGGCGAACAGGCTACGGTGGATAAATTTGCATACCAACTAGCTTACAACGTGATACCTCATATCGATGTGTTTACAGACAACGGTTACACCAAAGAAGAGATGAAAATGTATTACGAAACCCGTAAAATCATGCATTCTGATGTAGCTGTAAGTGCTACCTGCGTGCGTGTACCTACACTTCGAGCTCACTCTGAGAGCGTTTGGGTGGAGACCGAGCGTCCAATCAGCGTGGAAGAAGCTCATCAGGCATTTTCAAACCAGGCAGGTGTGATTTTGATGGATAATCCGGCTGAAAAACAGTATCCGATGCCACTTTTCCTTTCCGGCGAAGATGCAGTTTACGTAGGTCGCGTGCGGAAAGATCTGGCTAATCCAAACGGGTTGACATTCTGGTGTGTAAGCGACCAAATCAAAAAAGGTGCTGCACTAAATGCTGTACAGATAGCTGAGTATCTGATAAATGAAAATGCATTGAAATAAAATTTCGACAAAAACTGATAAATGACAGTTTTTTTTGAAAAATATACGATAGACACAAATAATTATTACTTTTGCGTCTATCGTTCTTTTTAAAATCTTATCATGAAACAGAAAGCAATTAGGGCACTACGCCAGATTCCCGGTGTGGGTATTTCTACTGCAAAAATTCTGCAAGATATCGGAATTAATTCTGTCGATGACCTGAAAGGTAAAACTCCAGAAGCACTTTTGGAGCAAGCAAATGAATTTTACGGAAAAGAACAAGACCGATGCCTGCTTTACGTTATCCGTTGCGCGGTGTACTACGCAAACACGGAACCGAAAGACCGGGAAGTCGACAAACTACTTTGGTGGAACTGGAAAAATGAAGACGACTGCGATAATTGCAGTTTGAAACAAACACAATGCGACTTCAATTAATTTTATTCCATTCTTTTTTATCAAATTATCAATAGACACAAGAAAACTTTCAACTTGTGTCTATTGTTTTTTAAAATAATAAATCTGACAAGAATGAAAAACAATTCTGACCAAAAAACCTATATCGCCCTTCTCCGCGGGATCAATGTAGGTGGAAATAACATTATCAAAATGGTTGATTTGAAATTGGCCTTTGAGGAAATGGGATTTTCAAATGTAAAAACATACATCCAAAGCGGAAATGTAATTTTCTCTTCCGACAGAAAAAATAAAGTGGAATTGACCGATGAAATCGAGAAAAAACTCTTAGAAAAATTCTCTTACAATTCCATTATTGTTCTCCGCACGAAAGAGGAATTGGAAGAGCAACTCGCATCTGCACCCAAAAATTACGGAGTCGATAATGAAAACTACCGTTACGATGTCATTTTTCTAAAAGATACCATTACTGTAGATGAAGCAATGAAAGACATTACGCTCCGTGAAGGTATTGATGAAGTTTTTGTTGGAAATAATATCCTGTTTTTCAGACGACTATTTATCAACTTAACCAAAAGCAAATTAGGAAAAATCGTAGCTTCACCTGTTTACAAACATATTACTATCCGAAATTGGAAGACAAGTACTAAGCTGTTGGAAATGATGAAGTAAACAGCCCCCCAATCCCCTAAAGGGGGAGTTTTTACGATTATAAAATTTAAAAATTTACAATTGTTTGATTGAAATAGAATAATGTAACTTAAGTTACATTTTAATAATTTTATAAGCTATACTTTTGTACCGAAACAACATTAATAATTTCCTTATTCCCCTTTTGGGGTGAGGGGTAAACTTTATTTTATGAAACTTACTTACGACAAACCTGTCAATCCATTCGAAAAAGGAAGGGTATTTCCATTGGAACAATCTGTTGAATATTCAGCCGGAGGCGTAATCAGCAAGCAAATTACCAAATCTCCTGCCGGAAACGTAACTTTATTCTCGTTTGACGAAGGTCAGGGATTGACCGAGCACACCTCACCGTTTGATGCGATGGTGCTAATTCTGGATGGCGAAGCCGACATTGTTCTCGACGGACAATCCAACCTGATGAAAGCAGGTGAATGCATCATTATGCCGGCCGGAATTCCTCACGCTTTGGTGGCAGTGAAGCCGTTCAAAATGCTTTTAACAATGATAAAAGGATAATTAGATTTACCATTTAATTATTGACGATGTACGATTGGGTTAAAATTATTTTTCAATCGTAAATCTGCAAACGTAATTCTTAAATTTATAATTTATGAGTGAATATATTGATAATTCAACAAAAAGAAAAGAGCTGTTAAAGCACCTGCTACTTCAACTTCACGAAGGTGCGCCTGCCGAAGTGCTGCGTGGACGACTGATAGAAGTGCTGAGCGGAATTCCATACAACGAAGTGGTGGAAGTAGAGCAGGAACTTATTAACGCCGGAGCGTTAACTCCCGATGAAATCCTCGATTTTTGTGATTTGCATACGGCGGTTTTAGATGGAAGTATCGACCTGGAAGGTGCAAAAACCGTTCCTGCCGGACACCCGGTGGACACGTTGAAAAAGGAAAATATCGCCATTCAAGATGAAATTGACAATCTTTACAATCTATTCGGTATGGCAAGAAATATGACAGATGAAGAAGTGCCGGCTTACATCATCAAAATCCGTACGATTTTCAATGCGCTTTGGGACATTGACAAGCATTACAAGCGGAAAGAATACCTGATTTTCCCGTATTTGGAAAAATACGGGATCACCGGTCCGCCAACCGTGATGTGGGGAAAACACGATGAAATCCGCGGTTTGATGAAAGATGTGTATGAAACGCTAGATGCTCCAAAAATTGATGCTGGTGAATTAATTCCGATCATCGATATGGTACTGAAACCCGTGATGGAGCTGATTGAAGGAATGATAATGAAGGAAGAAGAAATTCTTCTGCCGATGACGATAGACACGCTGAACGACGAAGATTGGTACAAAATCTATCAGGAAACTTCTGAATTTGGTTACTGCCTCGTAGCTCCAACAGCCGAGTGGAAGCCCGAAAGCGTAAATGCTACCGAAGTTGCTTTTGTGCAATCAGACGCCATCCGACTTTCATCCGGTGCATTTGAGATGAAAGAACTGGAAGCATTGTTTATCCACTTGCCGATTGACATTACGTTCGTAGATAAAAATGACAAAGTACGTTTTTTCTCACATAGTCCTAATCGCGTTTTTGAACGAAATGTCTCCGTTATCGGTCGTGATGTGCGTATGTGCCACCCGCCCGGAAGCGTGCATATAGTGGAACAAATTCTGAACGATTTCAAAAGTGGAAAAGAGAATAAAGCTGTTTTCTGGATGTCGAAATTTATGGGCAACCGCTTTATCTACATCGAATATTCAGCTGTTCGCTCACCCGAAGGCGAATACCTCGGCGTAGTGGAAATTACGCAGGATATTACTGAAATGAGAAAATTAGAGGGCGACCAACGATTGCTTTCATATGTGGCCCCGTAAATCCCCCACAAGGGGACTTACCAACTATATAGAATAAAATGTTACAGAAAAAATCAAATAAGCCCTCACAAACTCCCGATACGGGGGTTGGGGGGCTTATTACTCCCGATACTAAAATTTCCGATTTGCTAAAAGAATATCCGCAGTTGGAAAGTACGCTAATCAAGTACTCTCCGGCATTTTCAGCTTTGAAAAATCCGGTGCTTCGCCGTACCGTTGCCAAAGTCACTTCCCTACAACAAGCCTCCAAAGTGGGTAATGTTTCTATCGTGGAAATGGTGGATGCTCTGCGCGCCGAAGTGGGGCAACCGCCTTTGTATGAAGGTTATTTAATCGATGAAAACGGAGAAAATTCAAGTGTGTTTACTCCTGAAAATATTACACATCATTTTGATGCGCGACCTATCATCGAAGCAGGCGACCATCCTAAAGATGCGATTTTTGACGTTGCAAAAAACTTGAAAACCGGTGATTGCCTGGAAATACTTACTCCATTTCCGCCCGTTCCCATCGCTGATTTATTGAAAAAAAAAGGTTTTAAAGTTTCAATGCTCGAACCGAAAGATGGCGTGGTAAAAACGTATGTGAATGCACCCAACCCTTTCGCCTGAGCTCACGCCAAAGTCTCACGTCAATCCCTGAATGGGAGAATAATAATTCACAAAATGCAATCTATAATTCTAAAAATCAAATAGTTAAATTACTTAAATTTTGAATAGAATAAATATTCGTGAATTTTTCATATCTTTGCGAAATTTATTTTACGAAATTAAAATTTCCCTTTTGGGGTTATAGGCTTATGGATATAAATACTTGGCAACAAATTGTTGGATACATTGCAATGACTTTGCTGGTCGTTTCTTTTATTCCTAAACAAATGAAAACGGTGCGGGTAGTCAACCTGATAGCGTGTATGTTTTTCGTAGTTTACGGGATTTTACTTTCGGCATGGCCGATTGTTATTTCAAACGTTGCAGTTTGCTGTGTACAGATTTATCATTTGTTTTTTGCAAAAGCAAAACAAGATGAGGGAAAAATCGAAGCGTAAACAAAACTATTTTTAAGTGAAAACATAAAAACCTGACAGAAATTTGAAATCTGTTAGGTTTTTTTCTTTCTTAAACGAACGTTAAAGCTATAACTCATTTATTGTCAAAACAATGAAACTTCGTAACTTTGCAGATTAATTATTTTACAGAAATAATATGAGAACATTGATTTTGCTGTTTTTGGCGATTTCTTTAGGTTTAAATGCTCAAAATCAGGCGGTTTTAAACGAAGAAATGGCTATAAAACTGGCTCAAATGCCGTTGAAAAGCATTAATCAGGAATATCCGAATAAACCGGGTCACGTTTATAATAATTCGTTAGAGATAAATCTCACACCAAGCCAGTTGCATCCGGTGTTTTACGGTAGTTTTGACTGGCACAGCAGCGTGCACGGTCATTGGATGCTTGTGCGCGTGTTACGGTCGTTTCCGGTCAGCAAAAACACCGATGAAATAGTACGAACGCTTGATAATTCGTTTCAGTTAGAGAAAATGAAAGCAGAAGCGGAATATTTCACAAAATATGAGAATGCACGCATTTTTGAACGAACATACGGCTGGGCTTGGTTGTTGAAACTGGACAACGAACTGATGGAATGGAACCATCCGAAAGCGCGAGAATGGCACCGCGCATTGCAACCGCTGACCGAGGTGATTGTGAATTTATGGAAGGCATATCTTCCCAAACAAACCTATCCGGATCGGACGGGCGTGCATCCTAACTCGGCATTTGCGCTGGATTTTGCGTTGGAATGGGCTAGAACGAAAAAGGATGCTGATTTTGAAAAAGCATTGATAGAAAAAGCGTTGAAATTCTACGGCACAGAGCAAAATACACCTGCTCATTTAGAACCAAACGGATCGGATTTTTTCTCGCCTTCATTACAAATAGCTTCGTTGATGAGTAAAATTTATTCTCAAAAAGAGTTTGTAAAATGGTACGATAAATTTCTGACTAAAAACGGTTTCGCAAATCTTTGTGAAATTCCAGTTGTAAGCGATTTATCTGATTATCAAACAGTTCACTTGGTTGGATTGTCATTTTCAAGGGCTTGGTGCATGAATGACATTGTAAAGGCATTGCCCGATAAAAATAAAAACAAAAAATTATTGCAGGAAACAGCCAACATATTAACATACAATGCATTGCCATTACTCTTTGCCGGAAACTACGGTGGAGATCACTGGCTGGCAAGTTTTGCATTGATGGCTTTGGATAAATAATAAAATATGGACTTTAAATACGACGTAATAGTGATTGGCGCCGGACACGCGGGCTGTGAAGCTGCAGTGGCTTCGGCAAATTTGGGTTCTAAAACCATGCTTATCACTATGGATATGAATAAGATAGCTCAAATGAGCTGTAACCCTGCCGTGGGCGGAATTGCAAAGGGACAGATTGTACGTGAAATTGATGCACTGGGCGGACAAATGGGAATTGTAACGGACAAAACAGCTATTCAATTTCGTATGCTCAACCGCTCGAAAGGACCTGCCATGTGGTCACCACGCTCACAGAGTGACCGTCAGAAATTTATCGTAGAATGGACCAATATCGTTGCTAATACGGATAATCTGTATATGTGGCAGGATACGGTTACGCAATTTATTTTTGAAAATAATGCGGTGGTTGGGGTAAAAACTACTTTGGGTGTGGAAATGCGTGCAAAAGCAGTAGTCCTTACAGCCGGAACTTTTTTGACGGGATTGATGCACGTGGGTAAAAAGCAAATGACCGGCGGACGAATTTCAGAACCTGCTTCCTTTGGAATTACCGAGCAACTGAAAGAAATCGGATTTACTACAGACCGTATGAAAACCGGAACTCCGATGCGGGTAGATGAACGAAGCATCGATTTTTCAAAACTAACGGAACAACCCGGCGATGTAGATTTTCATAAATTTTCATACCTGAAAGAAGTGAAACGCGAGCTTCCGCAGAGAAGTTGCTGGATAACTTACACAAACGAAAAAACACACGAAATTCTTAATCAAGGTTTGGAATTTTCTCCGCTTTACAATGGACAAATTCAGAGCATCGGACCGCGTTACTGTCCGAGCATCGAAACGAAAATCGTTACTTTCGCCGACAAAAATTCTCATCAACTTTTCCTGGAACCGGAAGGTGTAAATTCTACGGAATGGTACATCAACGGATTTTCATCTTCGCTCCCACTCCAAACGCAAATTGACGCGGTGCATACCGTTCCCGGCTTAGAAAATGTGCAACTTTTCCGTCCGGGCTACGCGATTGAGTACGACTTTTTTGATCCTACGCAACTAAAACATACACTCGAAACAAAGCGAATAAAAAATCTATTCTTTGCCGGACAGGTTAACGGTACCACGGGCTACGAAGAAGCCGGCGGACAAGGTTTGATTGCGGGAATAAATGCACATATACATGTGTACGGTGGCGACGAATTTATCCTACACAGAAACGAAGCTTACATCGGGGTACTGATTGATGATTTGGTAACAAAAGGCGTGGACGAACCCTACCGAATGTTCACTTCACGTGCAGAATACCGGATACTTCTTCGTCAGGATGATGCGGATGCCCGACTGACAGAGAAAGCCTATAATATCGGATTGGCAGATAAAAATCGCTACGAGCAATATCAAAATAAAAAGCAAGAAATTGACGCTTTGAATGATTTTCTGAAAAATTCTTCCATCAAACCAAATGCAATTAACGCGTTTCTATCGTCTAAAAATTCTTCGGAATTATCGCACGGTTGTAAATTGGCTGACTTGGTTCTTCGCCCGCAATTGGGAATAAATGACCTGGCGGAAGCTGTACCTGCTCTCAAAGAACGGATAGAAAATATCGCTGAAATCAGAGAAGAAATCATAGAAGGTGCTGAAATTATTTTGAAATATTCAGGCTATATTGAGCGGGAAAGATTGATTGCCGATAAGCTTCATCGCTTGGAAAATATCTACATCAAAGACAAATTGGATTACGAAAACATTAAATCGATATCAACCGAAGCACGCCAAAAACTGCAAAAGATTAATCCCGAAACCATCGGGCAAGCAAGCCGGATTCCGGGAATTTCCCCGAGTGATGTGAATATTCTTTTGGTAATGATGGGACGATAGAAGGCTTGCCCCCTACCCCCCTAAAGGGTAAAACTGCATGTTAGTTTTTGTTCCACGTGGAACAAAAACTAATTAAATATTTTATTATTAATCAATTAGAAGTGAAATAAATATTATTCTTTTCATTTTCAACTTTAGTCTTTATAATTGTTCCACGTGGAACTTTATACAGTCGCAAAAGCAAATCCAAAATAAAATCATTATTCCCCCTTCAGGGGGTTAGGGTGCAGACATGAAACAATCATTAAAAAATCAGATTGATTTACTTCCGGACACACCGGGAGTTTATCAATATTTTAATGATAAAGATGAGATTATTTATGTAGGAAAAGCTAAAAATTTGAAACGTAGAGTTTCTTCCTATTTTAATAAAAAACATGATATTGCAAAACTAAACGTACTTGTTAAAAATATTTCTTATCTGAGATTTATTGTAGTCGATACCCCGGAAGATGCACTTTTGTTGGAAAATAATTTGATTAAAGAGTATATGCCACGCTACAATGCAATGATGAAAGATGGGAAAACCTATCCAAGCATTTGCATTACCAAAGAAGAATTTCCACGTATTTTCAAGACAAGAAATATTGATAAAAAAATGGGTGAATACTACGGTCCATTTAGTTCAGTCTGGACAATCAATGCAATTTTAGATATAATTCATCAGCTTTACAAAATCCGAACCTGTTCCCTACCCTTGACAGAGAATAAAATTGCTGAAGGAAAATTCAAACTTTGTCTGGAATATCACATTAAAAACTGCAAGGGTCCTTGCGAAGAATTGCAAAGCAAAGAAGATTACAACCAGGATATTGATGAAATTCGTCAAATCATCAAAGGTAATGCCAACGAAATAAGCAAAATGCTTTTTGAAAAAATGAAGAAACTGGCTACAGAATTTCGTTTTGAAGAGGCAAATGAGGTAAAACTGAAATATGATTTGATAGAAAATTACAAAGCAAAATCGATCGTAGCGAATTCAGTTGTGAATAATACCGACGTTTTTGGTTACGAGGAAGATGAAAATTCAGCATATGTAAACATTTTAAGGATCTCAAAAGGTTCGATAATTCAAGGTTACACCATCGAATATCGGAAGCAGCTGGATGAAACAAAAGAAGATATTTTAGCCACAGCAATCGTAGAACTTCGGGAACGATTGGAGAGTACTTCCAATGAAATCATACTGCCCTTCCCGGTAGATTATGAGATTTCAGGTGTAAATTTTATCTTTCCACAACGCGGTGACCGGAAGAAATTACTCGATTTATCTGTACAGAACGTAAAGCAATTTAAACTTGAAAAACTAAAACAAGCAGAGAAACTTAATCCCGATCAAAAAGCTATCCGGATATTATCGGAAATTCAGGAAAAGCTGCAATTAGATAAAATTCCGATGACCATCGAAGCATTCGACAACTCAAATATCTCAGGTAGTGATGCGGTAGCTGCCTGCGTAGTTTTCAAAAAAGGGAAACCTTCCAAAAAAGATTATCGGAAATATACCATAAAAACCGTGGAAGGTCCGGATGATTACGCATCGATGATGGAAGTGGTGAGAAGAAGATATAGTCGGATGATAGAAGAAAATACTCCGCTACCCGACCTGATTATTGCCGATGGCGGAAGTGGTCAGATGGAAGTAATACGGAAAGTGGTGGAAGATGAACTGAACCTGAAAATTCCAATTGCCGGACTTGCCAAAGATGACAAACATAAAACACGTGAATTGCTTTTTGGATTTCCACCGAAAGCAATCGGGATGAAACCGAACGAAATACTTTTCAAATTATTCGCAAATATCCAGGAAGAAGTTCACCGATTTGCCATCAAATTTCATCAAGATAAAAGAAGTAAGAAACAAACTGCTTCCGAACTCGACAACATCAAAGGAATTGGCGAAAAAACAAAAAATGAGCTGATAAAGCATTTTAAAAGCGTTAAACGAGTTAGAACAGCTGAATTTTCAGACATAGAAATAATTATCGGAACTCACAGAGCTTCAATTGTTTACAGTCATTTTAATCCAAATTTGAAGGCAAGAGAGTGAGATATTTAAATTTGTACGGATAGTTCCAAAGAAATATAAGCGTTAATTTGGGATTAAAATTGAAAGTTTACATATATTTCAAATAATCTAAAACAGTTTAACTAAAATAGTTTATTTACGTATTCTAAAATAGTAACACTATTATAGTAATTTAGAAAAAAATTCTATCTTTGTCGTAACAAAATTTTAGGCCATGAAAAAAAATCCATTTATAACAACAGGCTATATTTCGTCAGATTATTTTTGCGATAGAGAAAAAGAGTTGGAAACTCTGAAAAAAAACATAAGTGGTAAAAACAACACAACACTTATTTCGCCGAGGCGTTTAGGAAAGTCGGGATTAATTTTGAGATTATTCGATGATTTGCGCAAAGAAGAAGATATACTAACGCTTTATGTCGATATTTTTGCAACAAGAAATTTGGACGATTTTATCCAATCATTGTCGCAAGGCATTATTAGAGAATTTTCGGAAGAAACAAGTATTGGAAAAAAGTTTTGGAATTTTATTAAAGGAATTAGACCCGTTATCCGATTTGATCAAATAAGCGGACTTCCGCAAATAGAAATTACCTACCAAAATGAGACTGAAAAGCAAGAAACACTCCGAAATGTATTGTCGTTTTTGGAAAATCAGGATAAACCGATTGTAATTGCGTTTGATGAATTTCAGCAAATCAGAGAATATCCGCAGAGCAATATAGAAGCTATTCTACGCTCTGAAATACAACATTTGCACAATATTTCATTTATTTTTGCGGGTAGTAAAAGAAATATGATGATAGATATTTTCAGTAATACCAAAAAACCATTCTATCAAAGTACAAGCTTTTTGAACCTTGAAAAAATTGATACTGAAATATATACAAATTTTATAGATCTACATTTTTCTTCAAATAATTATACAATAAATAGAGAGAATATTTATTTTATACTCCAATTTACAGAAGGATTTACATATCACACGCAAAAAATTTGTAACAAATTGTATGAAAACAGAAAGTTAGATATTGAAAAAGAAGATATTTTATCTGTTATTGATGATATTTTACAGGAAAATAGTACCCAATTTACTCAAATTAGAGAACTTCTCACAAAAGCTCAATGGAATTATTTAATTGCAGTGGCAAAAGAAGGAAAAATAGAACAACCGACAGCACAGGATTTTTTAATGAAATATAAAATTGGTGCTTCAACAAATTCTCGAAGAATTATGAAAGCATTGATTGATAAGGACTTAATTTTAGAAAATATAAATATTAAAGGAAAGGATTATCAAGTTTATGATGTTTTTTTGAAACATTGGCTAATTAGAAATTACTGATATTATCTGAAATAGATTAACTAAAAAGGATAATTAATTTTATCAAAAAAGGTATTTATCATCTTCAATCTCCTAAATTTTATCTCTTGTCTTTTTAAAACTATGCTAACAATACTTACTATACGAAATCTGCACACCATCCGATTTACCGCGAAACAATTTGTGACGCACTTAAAAAATAATCCGGAAAAAGTCTATTGCTTTTACGGGAAAATGGGTGCCGGAAAAACAACTTTCATCAAAGCCATTTGTGAAGAAATGGGCGTGCAAGAAACGGTCAACAGTCCAACGTTTTCCATCGTGAATGAATACGAAGCAAAGAATGGTGAAATCATCTATCACTTTGATTGTTATCGGATTAATAAAATACAGGAGGCGCTTGATCTCGGTGCAGAAGAATATCTTTACAGCGGAAATTATTGCTTTATCGAGTGGCCGGAAAATATAGATGCAATCCTACCCGACAACGTCGTGAGCGTGGGAATTGAAGAGGTAGAAGATGGCTTGCGTATGGTGACGATTGAGACAGTTTGAATTGTCTGAACCGTGATTTTTGTGATTATTATGATGAAGAAAATGAAAAAAAGTAAGAAAAAGCAAAACATAATCAAAGACGTTCTGAAACAGGCTCGTAAAGAAAGCCGTGAAGCCGAAATAAAAGCTCATGGAAAGCCGATTAACAGGACAAAGATACAAACTTCACCCAAAGCGTATAAACGCGTTAAAAAGGTGAACTTGGACGAATAATAAAAAAAATCCTGCATATCTCGAAAGATGCAGGATTTTTTAATTCGTATAATTCGTGATTATTAGAGAAATTCGTATTTACCAAACCACAGCACGCTTTTCAGGAGCTACATACATTGGATCCGTTGGCTGAACATTAAACGCCTGATACCAACTGTCAATATGAGGTAGTGAAGCATTTACACGCCATTTACCAAGTGAGTGCGGATCAGTTTTGGTACGGCGAAGAATTTCTTCCGGACGAATATTTCCTGCCCAAACATTGGCGTAAGCCAGGAAGAAACGTTGTTGAGGAGTGAAACCATCTTTCGCTTCAAGCGGTTTATTTTTCAATACACCTTGAAAGGCCTTATATGAAACCTGAATTCCACCCTGGTCGGCAATGTTTTCGCCAAGCGTAAATTTACCGTTGGCTTTGGTTCCGGGAGCCACTTCAATATTATCGTAATAATCCACCAAACCTTTTGTGCGAGCATCGAACTTTTGCGCATCTTCCGCAGTCCACCAGTCTTTCAGATTGCCATCCTTGTCGAACTGCCGACCCTGATCATCAAATCCGTGTGTCATCTCATGCCCGATTACCACGCCGATAGCACCGTAATTGAACGCATCGTCAGCATTCATATCAAAGAATGGATATTGTAAAATTCCGGCCGGGAAACATATCTCGTTGGTGCTCGGATTATAGTATGCATTCACAGTTTGCGGTGTCATAAACCATTCGTCTTTATCCACAGGTTTTCCTATTTTGGAAAACATAAAATCACTTTGGAATTTGTTCGCACGCTTTATATTTGCCCAGTAGCTGTCTCGTTGAATATCGAGCGAAGAATAATCACGCCATTTGTCAGGATAACCTACTTTTACATGGAAAGTATTAAGCTTTTCCATCGCTTTCACTTTCGTACTGTCACCCATCCAATCCAGATTTTGAATGCGCTCACCCAAAGCAGTTTGAAGATTTTTCACCAATTGAACCATTCGTTCTTTGGCTTCTACGGGGAAATATTTTTTCACATACATCTGCCCTACCGCTTCGCCAAGTGAACCATCAACAGCGCTTACTGCACGTTTCCAACGCGGTTGTTCTTCCTGTTTTCCTGTCAAAACTTTACCATAAAAATCAAAATTCAGTTGATTGATTTCATCACTCAAATAAGAAGCGGACGAATTTAGCACGTTCCATTCCAAATAAGCCTTTTGTGCACCGAGCGGTTCAGTAGCGATGATCTTACCTACTTCAATCAAATTTTCTTTCTGAGAAACAGATAATTCAGCCAGATTGGTTAGCTTGAAACCATCGAAAAATGCTTTCCAATCCATTTGAGGAACCAGTTTCTGCAATTCTTCCAAATTCATTTTATTGTAATTGGCACGCGGATCACGAAGTTTTACATTGTCGTATGCTGAAGTTGCCAAGCGGTTTTCGATACGCAAAACATCGTCCCGTTTTAAGGTAGCTTCTTCGGCAGTAAACCCAGCCTTTTCAAACATTTTTGTTACAAAAACCGAATACTTATCACGGATATTTTTTGTATTTGGATCATTATCCAGATAATAATCACGCTGTCCTAAGCCCATGCCGCCTTGGTAAGTCTGCACCAGGTACGCATTGCTGTTCATCGGATCGGCATCCACATACAGGTGGAAAAACGGACTGTAACCATCCTGCATCATCACAGGCAAATAGGCAACCAGCTCCTTTGTTTCTTTCAAAGCAGAAATCTTTTCTAAATCAGCCATAATAGGTTCCACGCCATCTTTATTCAGCTTCGCACTGTCCATTGCCAGATTGAATAAATCGGCTATTTTCTGCTCCACAGAACCATTTGCAGCGGGTTTAGAAGCAATTTCTTCAATCAAGCCTTTCAGTTGATTGCGGTTATCTTCAGCCAATTTGTCAAAGCTTCCGTAACGGGAATATTCTCCCGAGATCGGGTTAAGTTTCTGCCATCCACCAGTGGCAAATTGGTAAAAATCAGATCCGGGCAAAGCGGTTGTGTCCAGGTTTTCGAGCCGAATACCGGCAGTCTGTTTTCCGTCAGTTGTATCTTTCGGTTTACAAGAGTTAATCATAAAAAAAGAGAAAATAACAAGCCCGGCAAGTAAGGCGGATTTAGTTAAGATTGACATAATTTTAAGTATTTATATTGTTTCTATCTGTTTCAAACACATTTTTTCGCAAAAATAAACAGGTGAAAAATAAGGTGTAAAGATAAATATTAGTTTAGAAAAATCTGCATAATACCACAGAATATTTAATCCTAATATTAGATAGAAAAGTATGGTAATAAGTTTTGAAATTGCCTGTATATTATAAACAATTTGCAGCTTCTGAAATATGAAAAAGCCTATGAGTTCA
>CAZIRA010000004.1:41235-48031 GCA_964541615.1 uncultured Paludibacter sp. | reverse complement strand
TACTCGTGCTCGTCATTACTCTTTTGGTAAAAAATCAAAGGTGAGAACGGTTGTGGTGTTTAATGTAAACGTATAATAGCATAAGAACCTTTCTCCAGATAAAAGAGAAAGGTTTTTTTATTAGAAAGTCAGCCACTAAATCCTCTCAAGGGGGCTTAATGGCGAAAATAAGAAAGTTGATGGATTTCATCCAATGATATAATTGAAAATAAAATTTTATGAAACAGCCATTTGAGAAAATTCTCAAACACAAGAGGATGATTAATGGCGTGTTCCATGTGTCCTTAATAAAAAATTAAAATATACACATGAAATCAAATAATAACGATAATACGCACGAAACAAAAGCTTCCCTTCAAGGGGCTGGAGGGCAATCTCTCCGCTCTGCCACCAGCACTCAAGGACGCCGAATGGCAGGTGCACGCGCGCTTTGGAAAGCGGCAGGAATGACCAAAGAACAGATGGGCAAACCGATCATTGCCGTGGTAAATTCCTTCACACAATTCGTTCCGGGACACACTCACTTGCATGAAGTCGGGCAAATGGTGAAAGCCGAAATTGAAAAATTCGGATGCTATGCGGCTGAATTCAACACCATTGCTGTTGACGATGGAATTGCTATGGGTCACGACGGAATGCTGTATTCGCTCCCATCGCGAGATTTGATTGCCGACAGCGTGGAATACATGGTGAATGCCCATAAAGCAGATGCGATGGTCTGCATCAGCAACTGCGACAAAATCACTCCGGGCATGCTTATGGCTGCAATGAGACTGAATATTCCCACTGTTTTTGTTTCGGGAGGACCGATGGAAGCCGGCGTACTTGACGGAAAACAGCTCGATTTGATTGATGCGATGGTGATGTCTGTGGATGATGAAGTTTCAACCGAACAAGTTACAAGAATTGAAAATGCCGCCTGTCCTACTTGCGGATCTTGCTCCGGAATGTTTACTGCTAACTCCATGAATTGCCTGAACGAAGCTATAGGGCTTGCACTTCCGGGCAATGGAACAATTGTGGCTACTCATGCCAACCGCAAACAGCTTTTCATTGATGCAGCTAAATTGATTGTTGAAAATGCCTACAAATATTACCGCGACGGTGATGAAACCGTACTTCCGAGAAGCATTGCTACACGTGAAGCATTTATCAACGCCATGACGCTTGATGTTGCCATGGGTGGCTCGACCAATACTGTACTACATATTCTGGCTATTGCTCAGGAAGCTGAAGTGGACTTTACGATGGATGATATCGATGAGATTTCTCGCAGGACTCCCTGCCTGAGCAAAGTAGCTCCAAACTCCGATAAATTCCATGTTCAGGATGTGAACAGAGCTGGCGGAATTTTGGGCATTTTGACAGAATTAAGCTTAAACGGCTCTCAGGATGGACTTTTAGACTTAAATGTTCACCGAGTTGACGGACTTACATTGGGGGAAGCCATTGAAAAATATTCTATTACAAAAGAAAATGTAGATCCTGAAGCTGATCGTCTTTACAGAAGTGCGCCGGGTGGAAAATTTAATTTGGTAATGGGCTCTCAGGATTCTAAATACAAAACACTCGACAGCGACAGAGAAAACGGATGCATCCGCTCAATGGAACATGCCTATACAAAAGATGGCGGTTTGGCTATTTTGAAAGGAAATATTGCTCAGGATGGTTGCGTGGTAAAAACTGCCGGAGTAGATGAAAGTATCTGGCACTTTGAAGGAAGCGCAAAGGTATTTGAATCTCAAGACAGTGCCTGCAAAGGTATTTTACGTGGCGACGTGGTAGCCGGCGATGTTGTGGTAATCATCCACGAAGGGCCCAAAGGCGGTCCCGGAATGCAGGAAATGCTCTATCCCACTTCTTACATCAAAGCAAAACATCTTGGAAAAGAGTGTGCATTGATAACTGACGGACGATTCTCAGGTGGAACTTCCGGCTTGTCTATCGGCCATATTTCACCCGAAGCTGCCGCTGGCGGAAATATCGGTTTGATAAAAGATGGAGACACGATTGAAATTGACATCCCAAACCGCTCCATCAATGTAAAAGTCTCTGAAGAAGAACTACTTAGGAGAAGAAACGAAGAATTAGCTCTCGGAAATAATGCCTTTACACCAAAAGAAATCCGCGAAAGACACGTTTCAAAAGCGCTGAAAGCATATGCAAGCATGGTAAGTTCAGCCGATAAAGGTGCGATAAGAATTATATAATCAGAAAGATTGCAGAAAAATCATTTTTTATGTTAGATAAAATATTGTCAATATTAAAAAGAGACATCAAGGTTACTCATTTTGTGCTGATAATGAGTGCGCTCAATTTCTTGTTCTTTCATTTTCCATTTTTTAAATTTGCCTTTAGCAACTTGGATATCAATAGCTTCAACGGAATACTTCTTACAGTAAGCCTGTTGATTTTAGTGATGGTTTTCAATGCATTTGCATTTTACTTATTTCTCTCGATTTCGAAGTATTTCGGAAAATTCATATTGGTAGTAACTTTTCTAATCAGCTCATTTGCAATCTATTTCGTCAACACGTACAATGCAATTATTGACGAAAGCATGCTAAACAATGTGTTTAACACCAAATACTCAGAGGCAAGCAGTTTTTTTTCGATAAAAATCATTTTTTACATGCTGATTTTTGGAGTTCTTCCGAGTATATACATCATTAAGGCTAAAATTATTAACGAAAAAATTAAGAAAAGGCTGATCAGATTATCGCTCGCGTTCTTATTTATATTGGCTTTGGTGCTCGCAAATGGTAGTAACTGGCTTTGGATTGATAAAAATGCTACAAAATTAGGAGGATTAGTAATGCCCTGGTCTTACACGATAAATTCGATTCGTTACATGAACCACCAGCATAAAAGAAACAAAAAAGAAATTTTGCTGCCTGACGCTACTATACAAAACGATAAAAAATCTGTCGTGGTACTTGTAATTGGCGAATCAGCAAGGAGCCAGAATTTCTCGTTGTACGGTTATGAAAAAAACACGAATCCGCTTCTTTCTCAAACTCCGAATCTTTACCATTTTGACGCAACTTCCTGTGCCACATACACCACAGCAGCATTAAAATGTATTTTGGAACATAAATATTCGAAAGAACTTTACGAGATTCTGCCAAACTATTTGAATAGAAATAACGTACATGTCGTTTGGCGGACAACCAACTGGGGTGAACCGCCGATCCACATTGAAAAATTCCAGAAAAGAGATGCTCTCCTTGAAAATTACACAGGAGAAAACGGCCAATACGACGAGATTCTAATCAGCGGATTGAAAGAAGAGATTATGGCAACCGATAAAAGCAAAACGCTGATTGTTCTGAGTACAAGTACAAGTCACGGACCAAGCTACAACAAAAGGTATCCGGCCGAATTTGAGGTTTTCAAACCGGTTTGCACCAGCGTAGAATTGGCAAACTGCACCCACGATGAATTGATAAATGCTTATGACAATACGATCGTTTATACCGATTACCTGCTTCACAGCATTATCGAAACGTTGAAAGGAATGGAAGACTACGAAAGTTCGATGATTTTCGTATCGGATCACGGAGAATCACTTGGAGAAAAAAACCTGTATATGCACGGCGTACCAATGAGCATTGCGCCAAGGGAACAGTTCGAAATTCCCTTCATTGTCTGGGTTTCGGAAAATTCAAAACAGCTCAAGCCCAACAAATCCGTGTCGCAACACCATGTTTTTCACAGCGTGATGAACTTTTTAAGCGTAGAAAGTCCAATTTATGATGAAAATATGAACATTTATCAGTAAAAATCGGACAAATTTATAATAGATACTATTCACTAAGAAATATAGATATGAAGAAAGAAATTAATGGTGCTCATGCATTTATGCTGTCACTGATCGAAGAGGGAGTTGATACCATCTTCGGGTATCCAGGCGGTGCTATCATGCCCGTTTTCGATGCTCTGTACGATTATAGAGATAAAATAAACCACATACTTACCCGCCACGAACAAGGTGCAACGCACGCCGCACAAGGATTTGCACGTGTTTCGGGAAAAGTAGGTGTAAGTCTGGTAACTTCCGGCCCTGCCGCTACCAATGCCATTACCGGTATTGCTGACGCACTGCTTGACAGTACGCCGCTCGTGGTCATTTCCGGACAGGTAGGCACACCCCTTCTGGGAACAGATGCTTTCCAGGAAATCGACGTTGTGGGTATTACACAGCCGATCACGAAATGGTCTTATCAAATCAGATATGCAAAAGATATTACCTGGGCTGTGGCTCGCGCATTTTACATAGCTAAAAGTGGACGTCCGGGACCGGTAGTTTTAGATATTACTAAAAGCGCTCAAAATGAAATGGTTGAGTTTAATTATGAACCGTGTACATTTATCAGAAGCTACCTGCCTTATCCTGAAATTAAAGAAAATCAGATAGATGAAGCAGCAAAATTGATTAACGGCGCTAAAAAACCTTACGCGCTTGTTGGACAGGGAGTTATTTTAGCAAATGCTGAAAAAGAACTGAAAGATTTTTTGGAAAAAGCCGATATTCCGGCCGCTTCTACCCTGCTCGGTCTTTCAGCCATGCAAACTGATTTCCGCCTGAACAAAGGATTTTTGGGAATGCACGGAAACGTAGCTCCAAATATGAAAACCAACGAGTGTGATGTTCTGATTGCAATCGGGATGCGTTTTGACGACCGTGTTACAGGTGATTTGAATACCTATGCCAAACAGGCAAAAATCATTCATCTGGACATCGACCAATCCGAAATCGGCAAAAACGTCCCTGTGGATGCTCCAGTGCTTGGTTCGGTAAAAGACAGCCTGCCTGCTCTGACTGAAAAAATAAATGCAGCCACTCACACCGAATGGATCGACAGCTTTGAAGAGCACAAAAAACGTGAGCACGAAGCGGTTATCCTAAAAGAGGTATTCCGTACAGAAGGCGAACTGACCATGGGTGAAGTAGTTCACAAAGTTACCGAAGCCACTGAAAATAAAGCCATTGTGGTAACTGATGTAGGTCAAAACCAAATGATAGCAGCACGCTATTTCAAATACACAGAAACACGAAGTATAGTAACTTCAGGTGGTTTAGGTACGATGGGATTCGGAATTCCGGCGGCTATGGGTGCCAAAGTGGGTGCTCCTGAACGTACCGTGTGCATGTTTGCCGGTGATGGTGGATTCCAAATGACTATTCAGGAATTGGGAACTATCATGCAGGAAAATCTGGGAGTGAAAATGATCATTCTAGACAACCGGTTCCTAGGAATGGTTCGTCAGTGGCAGGAACTTTTCTTTGACGAAAGATACTCATTCACACATATGCAGAATCCGGATTTTGTGGCAATTGCTAAAGCATACAACATAGACGGAAGATTAGTGACAAAACGTGAAGATCTTGACGATGCCATAGCCGACATGCTGAAAGACGACAAACCTTATGTACTTGTGGTAGAAGTGGAACAAAAAGGGATGGTTTACCCGATGGTTCCGGCCGGTACTTGTGTAACAAACATCATAATGTAGAAAACTATGGAAACAAAATTATATACCATCACCGTTTTTTCAGAAAATACGGTTGGTTTGCTCAATCAGATTACGATTATTTTCACCCGCCGTGGACTGAATATCGAAACGCTTTCTGTGTCTCCTTCGGCTTTGAAGGCCATTCATAAGTTTACAATCACACTTTTCTCCACTCAAGATGTGGTGGAAAAAGTAGTGAAACAGATTGACAAAAGGGTGGACATACTGAAAGCATATTACAACACCGACGAGGATCTGGTGCATCAGGAACTGGCGCTTTACAAACTGGCTACTGACAAAGTATTGGAACACGGCTCGGTAGAGTATTTTATTCGTAAATACAACATCCGCGTGCTTGAAATATCCAACGACTGCACCGTTTTTCTCAAAGCGGGTCATTATGCCGAGACACAGGCACTGTTCGAGGAACTGAGCCAGACAATCGGGGTGCTGCAGTTTATCCGTTCCGGCCGAATTGCCATTACACGCTCCAAAGTGGAACGTCTGAGCGATATGCTGGAGGGAATGCGTCAAATGCAAGAAAAGAAAAATGGAAGTAGGAAAATTTGAGTTTCCGATAGCACCGCAGTTCGTTGATTTTCAGCAAAAAGTAAAACTTTCACACCTTGTTGACCTGATACTCACTGCTTCGGGCTATAATGCCGATGAAAACGGTTTTGGAATCCGGCATCTGCATCGGTTGGGCGCTACATGGGTACTTTCTCGTTTTGCACTGGAGATGGATTATTTTCCGAAACAATATGAAAAAATATTTATCGAAACCTGGGTGCAGGAAGTACATACGCTGAACACAATCCGTAACTACCGTGTTTATAACGAACGGGGCGAAGTGATTGGGAATTCTACTTCTGTATGGGTCATGATTAACCTCGAAACACGCCGGCCGATGGAACTGAAACTCCTGGAAGGAATTCATGATTTCGCTACATTACAGCCAAGCGGCATTGATCGACCGCTCAAACTGGACGCTGTGGAAGATGGTCTGATTGATGAATTTTCGATAAAATATACGGATATCGACATCAATCAGCACGTAAACACAGTGCATTATCTGGACTGGATGGTCAATTCCTTCACTCTGGACGAACATAAAGCAAATTCCATTCACCGAATTGATGTGAATTTCATGAACGAAGTGGTGTATGCCGATCAGGTTACAGTGTATAAAACTGAAATTGAACAAGATGATTTCCGTTTTGAAGTAAAAGCAAACAACAAAACTGCTTTCAGAGGAAGGATAATGTTTTAGTTTCGAGTT
>CAZIRA010000004.1:13809-41135 GCA_964541615.1 uncultured Paludibacter sp. | reverse complement strand
AAAAGCAAACAACAAAACTGCTTTCAGAGGAAGGATAATGTTTTAGTTTCGAGTTGCCAAAGACATAATTCAACTGAACGCAACTGAGTTTGTGACAAAGTTAAAGAGTGAATTGGAGTAAGATAAAAAGTGCGCAGCACTGACATTTTGGTAGCTATAACAATTAATCATTTACCGAGGTGCGTAGCACCGATATTATGGTTTCTAATTTGTTTGATTTCACGATAAAAAAATAATCTTTGAAGATGCCAAACACATATACACAAATAAACATTCATTGCGTTTTTGCTGTAAAGGGAAAGAATGTAATTATCCCTGAAAATAGAAGCGATGAATTATTTAAATATATCAGTGGTATTTTGAAAAACAACAAACAATATCCACTGGCAGTTGGGGGTTATAAAAATCATGTACACATATTTTTTGAAATGACTACCGGAATTTCCCTTGGCGAAATTATGAATAAAATTAAATCTAACTCATCCAAATGGATAAATGAAGAAAAAATGATTGTAGGGAATTTTGAGTGGCAAAACGGATATGGTGGTTTCAGTTACTCAAAAAGTCAACGCAACAATGTTATTCAATACATTATCAATCAAAAAAAGCATCACAAAGAGAGAACATTCCGGGAAGAATACATGGAAATGTTACAGAAATTTGAAATTAAATATGAAGATGCATATTTATTCGAATTTTACGAATAACAAAACTTTGAAACCATAATGCCGGGGCTACGCCCCTTAATTAATTCTTTGAACATTCTGCTACCATAATATCGCAACTAAGTTGCTTTTTGTAGAATTGATGAATAAAATGAGAACATTTAGGTTGAAAGAAAAAGACAGACTAAGAGTGCGCAGGTGTATAACACCGAAATTATAATTTCACAAAAAATAAATTAATAAAAACAATACTTACAGCCCGGTATGTCTAAACATCTTGGCTCTAAAAATCTAAAAGTCTAAAAACAATGGCAAAAATGAATTTTGGCGGTGTAGAAGAAAATGTAGTTACCCGCGAGGAATTTCCGTTGAGCAAAGCTCAGGAAACACTGAAAAATGAAACAATAGCCGTAATTGGTTACGGTGTACAAGGTCCCGGACAATCGCTCAACCTGCGCGATAATGGGTTCAACGTGATAATAGGACAACGCAAAGGTGGAAAAACCTGGGAAAAGGCAATTGCTGACGGTTGGGTGCCTGGCGAAACGCTTTTTGAGATAGAAGAGGCCTGTGAAAAAGCCACTATTATTCAATACCTGCTTTCGGATGCAGCTCAGATAGAAGTATGGCCGCGCATCAAACCTTACCTCACTGCCGGCAAGGCACTTTATTTCTCTCACGGATTTGGTATTACATATAAAGAACGGACCGGAATCATTCCTCCGGCCGATGTAGATGTAATTTTGGTTGCTCCGAAAGGCTCGGGAACTTCACTGCGCACCATGTTTCTGGAAGGCCGCGGACTGAATTCTTCCTATGCCATTTTCCAGGATGCTACCGGACGTGCCTTCGACCGCGTAGTGGCACTTGGAATCGGAGTAGGTTCGGGATATTTGTTTGAAACCACCTTCAAACGCGAAGTGTATTCGGATCTCACGGGCGAACGCGGAACGCTGATGGGAGCTATTCAGGGATTGCTGCTTGCTCAGTATGAGGTGCTTCGTGAAAACGGACACACGCCCTCGGAAGCATTCAACGAAACCGTAGAAGAATTGACACAGTCTTTGATGCCGCTCTTTGCAGCCAAAGGTATGGACTGGATGTATGCCAACTGCTCAACCACCGCCCAGCGTGGTGCACTGGACTGGATGACACCGTTCCACGATGCCACCAAACCGGTTTTCGAAAAACTGTACAAAGAAGTGGCCAGTGGTAATGAAGCCCAGCGCTCCATCGACACCAACTCCAAACCAGATTACCGCCAAGGCTTGGAAAAAGAACTGAAAGCGCTGCGCGAAAGCGAAATGTGGCAGACAGGAGCTACGGTTAGAAAATTGAGACCTGAGAATAATTAAGCCCTAAGAATCCCCGTAGGGGGACTTATTAAAAAAAACAAAACAGCCATTGCTTCACAAGTAATGGCTGTTTGAGCTTTCAAGAAAGAAATTGAGGGCGTTTTAGCATGTTTTCATAAAATAATGATAACTTTGTCATCACAATAAACAGCTGAAAACTCTGTAAAAAAACAGATTTGGCAATTGACCAGATAATCCATACACGATGAGCTTTAGAAAAATTCTTTTCATTTCCATACTTTTAATGAACGTAAACCTGCAGGCACAGGTGAATTTCTTTGTGGAAGCCTCCGGAAATGCCTCGTTGATATCAGAATATTACGCCACACAAATCACAGAAACAGATAATTCGGACCGTCAGGGTTACTACAAATTTTTAAGCAACACCTACGGAGGAAGTTACAACAATAAACCCGGAGCAGGGCTTACAGCCGGTTTACAGTACTTCGTAAAGCAGGGAAATATCAGTTTGGATGCGGCTATGGATTTCAATAACGTAAATTTTTATCAAAAACTCACTACAAGCAATTACTATTTTTACCAGTCCATCACGGATTACAAAATCGAAAATGCCACGAATCCTCCTGCTTCAAAAACCGAAAAAGGAGACAATCATAGTCTGTATTTACTCTCTTTGCCGCTCTCCTTTTCCTATTATTTCCTGAACAATGATTTATCGGTAAGTCTGGGCGCTATTCCCGGGCTGCTGATGTACAGCACCGGAGGCAGCGGCGCTTCGGCAGATTTCAATAAGTTTACGGCAGGAATTCAGGTACAACTCAGGTATCGGGTAGCACCGCAATGGTGGCTCATGGGTGGTTTTCAGGAATACAGCACCAAACTGTATGATGCTTCGCTCAAGCAAAGTTTTTCGAATCTGAGAATGATTAAACTGGGCGTGAAATACGATATTTAAGTCAGACAGAAGGCATTACTGCAATCCCTTTATCTCAAAATCATCCGCATCTTTCCAGAAAGCATATTTTTTTCTGAATTTTTCAAGTTCGGAAGTGGATATTTCGGCGGTTTTAATTCCTGCCTCATATTCCTGAAAATCGAGCAGCGTTTTTCCTTTATAATCCAGCAGAACGGAATGACCGGAATAGCGGATATTTTCTCCGTCTACTCCTACCCGATTAACTCCGCACACGAAAGCCTGATTTTCTATTGCCCGCGCTTTCAGAAGCGCATCCCAGGCATCCATGCGAACGTGAGGAAAGCTGGCTGTGTAAATCAACAAATCGTATTCGTTGTTTCTGTTGCGCGACCAGACGGGGAAGCGCACATCGTAACAAACCAGCACACAGATATTCATTCCGCAGTAATTTACAATCAACTTATCATTTCCTGCCGAAAAATAGCGATGCTCACCACCCACGGAAAAAAGATGCCGTTTATCGGCTGTACGTATCTTTCCATCGGGAAAAACAAAAAATGCACGGTTGAAAATTTTATCGTCCTCACGCGCAATAAAACTTCCCGTAATCGCCATTTTGTAATGTACAGCCCAGTATTTTAATTTTTGCACCGTTTCGCCTTCCATCGTTTCAGCCAAGTCAAGTCTGTCAGTACAAAAACCCGTGGTAAACATTTCGGGCAGCACCGCCAAATCTGTTTTACCCGAAAGAGATGCCAGGTCTTTTTCTGTTTTCCGAAGATTGGATTGAATATCGGCCCAGAAGATGTCGGATTGGATAAGGGAGATGTTCATTTTTATAAAATTAATATCAGCGAAGCAAATAACAATAAATATCGCCGAAGGCAAATAACATTATTCCGGTATTAAAAAATTCTCCGGTTTTTTGGCTTCTACACCTTTATAATAATTAAAAATATGCTTAAAATCAGCCTCTTCATCGTCCGTTGGATAAAAGACTTCGGTAATACCCATTTCCCTTTTTCCAAAATCCAAATAAGCAAGCTGAATAGGTACACCCGCACCTTTCGCGATGTAATAAAATCCTTTTTTCCAATCAGGATTAGGTTTGCGGGTTCCTTCAGGTGTGATGGCAAGGTGCAGTTTTTCCTGCATACTAAACTGCTCAGTCATCTGTTGCGTCACCGACATCCGCTTGCTGCGGTCAATCGGCACTCCGCCCATTGCTCTGAAAACGTATCCCAAAGGAAACACAAACCACGATTTTTTCATCAAAAATCCGGCATTTAATCCCACCGAACAGGCAAAAAGTTTCCCCAAAATAAAATCCCAATTACTCGTGTGCGGTGCTACGCAAATCACGCTTTTTGCTGGTGAAGTTACACTGTAAACGGTTTTCCAACCGAAATTTTTCAGAAGCCTGGCACTACAATTCATATTATTAATCATTAAATTTCCCCAAATTTACTTCTTTTCAGCCAAACGACAAGTTGTTGATAAATATTTTCTGAAAATTTGGGCTAAATTACTAACTTTGTAAATAATTGTCTGATCTGTGATTTTTATGGTTTTATTGATTTTTATGATTGTGGCAAAAGTTGTTGCTAATTTTTAATTAAACAAAAATATCACGTTAATTTCTACCTAATATATTAATTTACAAACCAAAAAGTCCCCTTCGAGGGGGATTTAGGGGCTACAAATGAATTTTCTCAACGAACTAAATAAAAGTCAGTTAGAAGCGGTAACTTACAACGAAGGTCCTTCGCTGGTGATAGCGGGTGCGGGCTCAGGGAAAACGCGTGTGCTGACTTACAAAATTGCCTATTTGCTATCGCAAGGCGTTTCGCCGGCATCTATCCTGGCACTGACTTTTACCAACAAAGCTTCCAAAGAAATGCGCAAACGCATCGGTGAACTGGTTGGTTATCAAAATTCTAAATACCTGTGGATGGGAACTTTTCACTCCATTTTTTCCAGAATTTTGCGAAGTGAAGCGGAACATACCGGATTTACGAAAGACTTTTCCATTTACGATACAAGCGACAGCAAAAGTCTGATTAAGAGCATTATAAAAGATCTGCAACTGGACGATAAAACTTACAAAGCCGGCAATATTCATTCCCGAATTTCGTTTGCAAAAAATAATCTAATGACTGCGCAGGCATATTTTGAAAATATCGATATGTTTCAGAACGATACGCGCGATCGGGTTCCCCGCACACGTGAGATTTTTGCCATTTACGCCAATCGTTGCAAGCAGGCAAACGCAATGGATTTTGATGATTTACTCCTCCAAACGAACTTGCTTTTCAGAGATAATCCGGAAATTTTGAAGAAATACCAGAGCATTTTCGGGTATATTCTGGTGGATGAGTACCAGGACACAAACTTTGCTCAATATCTGATTATCAAAAATTTAGCATCGCAACATCAGCGGATTTGCGTGGTGGGCGACGATGCACAGAGCATTTATTCGTTTCGTGGTGCCAATATCGATAATATTCTGAAATTTCAAAATACTTACAAAAACGCCAGGCTCTTTAAGCTGGAACAAAATTATCGTTCCACACAAAACATCGTGAATGCAGCCAACAGCCTGATTGACAAGAACTCCGAGCAGATAAAAAAAACAATTTTCTCGGAGAAAGAAGCCGGAAACCGCATTCAGGTCAATTCTGTAATGACCGATTTTGAAGAAGCATTTACGGTGGCAAACAGCATCAGCACGCTGCAAAAAGACAATCATTCTTACAACGATTTTGCGGTGCTTTACCGCACCAATTCACAGTCGCGCGTGATGGAGGAAGCATTGCGCAAGCAGAATATTCCGTACAAAATTTACGGCGGAGTTTCGTTTTATCAGCGCAAGGAGATCAAGGATGTGATTTCGTATTTCCGCTTGGTGACCAACAATGCTGACGAGGAAGCGCTGAAACGGATTATCAATTTTCCGGCGCGCGGTATCGGCGATGTGACGCTCGACAAACTGCTGAGCACGGCTCATTTACACCAAGTTAGCGCATGGACGGTGCTTCAAGATATGCTGAAATACAACCTGAATGTGAATGCCGGAACCGCTACGAAATTGGCGAAATTTCGGGATATGATTGACGTATTTTCTCAGCAGGTAATGACGCTGGATGCGTATGAATTGGCTCACAGCATCGTAAAATCCTCTGGAATTATCAGCGATGCGATGAATGATCATTCGGCAGAAAGTCTGAGCCGGGTGGACAACGTGCAGGAATTACTGAAAGCTATTCACGAATTTTCCGAAAGCAAAAAAACAGACGGAGTGGCAGAATTTGTTAGTTTGCCCGAGTTCCTGTCAGAAGTTTCACTATTGACTGACCAGGACACCGAAAAAGACGATAACGGCGAGAAAGTCACACTGATGACCATTCATGCAGCCAAGGGATTGGAGTTCAAAACGGTTTTTATCGTAGGAATGGAAGAGCAACTTTTCCCTTCGCCCTACGCCGAAAGTCCGCGTGAAATGGAGGAAGAACGAAGGTTGTTTTATGTGGCCATCACACGTGCCGAAACGAATTGCTTTATAAGTTATTCAAAATCACGTTTCAGAAACGGGCAGACCAATTTCGCCAATCCGAGCCGTTTTTTGAAAGATATTGACAAAAAATACCTGGAATATGCCGAGGATGCTAAGTTTTCGCCCCGCGCCAATTCAATTTTTCACGATTGGGATGACGAAGAGGAAACCGGACGAAACCGTTTCCGCCAATCTCCTATCAGATCGCAGGCAACTCAGCCTTCTTATTCTCAATCGGGTCCTCGAAAATTGACCAAAATTATCAACGAGCCCGGCACAAAAGTCACGGTTGAGAATAAAAAACTACCTGTCGGAACTTTTGTGAAACACAGTATTTTCGGTATTGGAAAAGTGCTGGAAACCAGCATTACAGACGGGAATGAAAAAGCTGAAATTGATTTTGGAGAAAAAGGAGTGAAATCGCTGCTACTGAAATTTGCCAAGTTGGAAATTTTGGACTGACCTGACTTTATTCGCAAAAAAAATTTATCTTTGTAAAAAATAAAAAACAAAATAACACTTAATAATATGGCTAAGAAAACAGAAGAAAATCCGGGAAATATTTCCGAGAAACTAAAAGCATTGCAACTTGCAATGGATAAAATTGATAAAGATTACGGCAAAGGAGCCATCATGCGCATGGGCGACAGCAAAGTGGAGGAAATTGCCGTCATACCGTCTGGTTCGCTCGGCCTCGACATCGCACTCGGCGTTGGCGGATATCCTCGCGGACGCGTCATTGAGATTTACGGGCCTGAATCATCAGGTAAAACGACCCTGGCAATTCATGCTATTGCCGAAGCACAAAAAGCGGGCGGAATCGCTGCATTCATCGATGCCGAGCACGCATTTGACCGTTTTTATGCTGAAAAATTAGGCGTAAATACGGATGAATTGCTTATTTCACAACCTGATAATGGTGAGCAGGCGCTTGAAATTGCCGATCAGCTTATCCGTTCTGCCGCAGTGGATATCATTGTGATTGACTCGGTAGCAGCTCTGACACCAAAAAAAGAAATTGAAGGTGATATGGGCGATTCAAACGTTGGTGTTCAAGCTCGTTTGATGTCTCAGGCACTTCGCAAATTGACTTCCAATATCAGTAAAACAAACACAACCTGTATTTTCATCAACCAGCTACGCGAGAAAATAGGTATTATGTTCGGAAATCCTGAAACAACTACAGGTGGAAATGCGCTGAAATTCTACGCAACAGTGCGCTTGGATATCCGCCGTATTTCACAGATCAAAGACGGTGAAGACGTAAAAGGAAACCAAACTCGTGTGAAAGTGGTGAAAAATAAAGTGGCACCTCCGTTCCGCAAAGCTGAATTTGACATCATGTTTGGTGAAGGAATCTCTAAAATCGGTGAAATTGTGGATATGGGTGTTGAATACGGCGTGATTAAAAAGAGCGGTTCGTGGTTCAGCTACGGCGAAAGCAAACTGGCACAGGGACGTGATGCTGTGAAAAATCTGCTGAAAGAAAATCCCGATCTGGCTGAAGAACTGGAAGCCAAAATAGTTGAAGCTATCAAAGCAAAATAAATGCATTATTGAATTCAGAAAATTCACATCTGATTCTGATTTTTATTTAGTCTGTAATACGTTCAGTTACACAAGCGTAATAAGGGAATTGGATTCCCTTATTATTTTTTAAAAAAACGACTTTTAACCTGTCGGCAAGAAACGGAATGAACGCCGTTTGAAAAAGTTAGCCGATACAATCCGATCATGAAAAATATTTTACTCTTATTCCTTTTTCTCTTACCCAATGCACTTACTTCACAGCTTATTATCAATGAGTTGATGACCAATAATGTGTCGGCTGTATTGGACGAAAGTTACAATTACTCCATGTGGGTGGAACTCTATAATCCGAGCACCACTACCGCCTACAATCAGTCCGGCTATTACTTCACCGATGATCTCACTCAGCCTATGAAATGGCGTCCGGCATCCAAATTAATCGAAACCCGAGGTTACAGTGTGTTGTGGTTCGAAAGGAGTGACAGAAGCGGACACGCCAATTTCAAACTAAAGCCCGAAGGAGGAATTCTTTACATGCTCAATACGGGCGGCCAGGTGATTGATAAAGTATCTTACCCCAAACAATATCGCAATACCTCCTACGGCCGAATAACTGACGGGAGCAACGAATGGGTATATTTCAGCGATTACAGTGCCGGCCAAACCAACAACGGTAAAAAATGGGCAGCTGTTCGCTGTGAAAAACCTGAATTCTTCACTGCCGGAGGATTTTACAGTTCAGCTATCAATGTTCTACTCGCTTCACCCATCACCGGCGACACCATCTTCTACACGCTGAATGGCGCAGAACCCACCCGAAGTCACTACCGTTATACACCGGGCTCGGTTATTCCTATTACTAAAACTTCGATAGTGCGTGCCCGCAGTTTTTCGGGAAATAAACTCGCAAGCGACATTGCCAGTTGCACCTATTTTATCCGCGAGCGAAATTTCAGACTGCCGGTTGTATCCGTTATTACCGAACAGAAAAATCTGACCGATAACACCATTGGTATTTATGTACAAGGAACAAACGGTATCATAGGAAACGGAATGAACACACCTGCCAACTGGAACCAGGACTGGGACCGTGCGGCAAACATCGAACTGTATGACACAACCAACGTTTCACGCATCAATCAGGAAGTGGATATCCGGATAGCAGGCGGATGGACCCGTATGAACGGACAGAAATCGCTCATTCTCAATCCTACCAAGAAATACGGAGAAAATAAATTCAATTACGACATATTCAAAGCCACCAAACCCGGAATGAAATATAAAAGTATCATGCTGCGTAACTCAGGCAACGACTTCGATCATTCGATGATGCGCGACGGATTCATGCAATCACTCGTAATGAAACGGATGAATCTGGATTGTATAGCCTACGAACCGGCTGTTTGCTTTATGAACGGCGTTTACTACGGCATTCAGAATCTGCGTGAACGCAGCGATGAAGATTTTGTTTACTCAAATTACGGATACGATGAAGAAGAAATCATCCTGGTTGAATCGTGGGAGATGAACTACGATTCTGAATTCAAAAAACTGACAAACTACGTATCCAACAACGATATTAGACAAAATGCTGTTTACAACCAAGTATGCGAAATGATGGATATGGAAAATTTTATGGATTATTGCCTTACAGAAATATATCTGCGAAATACTGACTGGCCACATAACAACATTAAAGCCTGGAAGAAAAAAGAGGGTGGCAAATGGCGCTGGATACTTTACGATACCGATTTCGGTTACAACATCTGGGGTAATGATCACACACACAACACATTAACATGGGCCTTAGGCGAGCAGTCCAATACAGATCCTGCAAATGCATCCTGGTCAACCCTGCTGCTGCGGCGACTGGTACTCAACGATACTTTCAAAAAGCGATTTATTGACAAATTTGCAATTCAGATTTCATCAACGTTCGAATTAAACCGGGCGAATGCCATTCTCGACAGTCTGGCTGCCAAAATCAGAACAGAAATAGTTTATCATAAAAATAAATGGGGTTCCGGACGTGACTTCAACACCGACATCAACATTATGAAAGGTTTTTCGGCTAATCGTCCTAATTCGATGATGAACTTTATCGGCTCTCGTTTTCTGAATAATCCCGGCACCGCCGAAATCAGAATCAGTTCGAATAATCCGAAAGCAACGTACAAATTCAATGCTGAAATTATTCAGGACGCTCATATCAACCTGAAACATTTTAAGAATCAGACTTATACGCTTGAAGCAAATCCCGTGCCCGGATACACCTTCAAGCAATGGGAAATACCGGCAGATTCCAATTCTCAAATGCTGATAGCTAACGGAAGCTCGTGGAAATACTCGGATGGAAATGCCATGCCGGCATCAAACTGGTTCTCGAAAACGTACAACGACCAGAATTGGAAAAGCGGAAACGCGCCTTTAGGATACGGAGGATTGGGGCACACCACAACCATTAGCTATGGCAGTGATTTGAACAATAAATATCCCACAGCTTATTTCCGGAAAACGGTGAATATCACAAATCTGGCATCGAAAGAAAATTTCATAATCAGCACTTTTGTGGACGACGGAGCTGCCGTATATGTAAACGGAACCGAAGTGGGACGGGTAAACATGCCGGCAGGAGCACTTACATTCAACACCTACTCAACCACTTACAACAACGGCATATACGGCACATTTAATGTGTCCAAAAACCTCCTCATCGAAGGAGAAAACCTGATAGCAGTGGAAGTACATCAAACAAGCGCCAATAGTTCCGATTTGATTTTCAATCTTCAACTCACCTGCAGCATTTTAGGAGAATCACAAGTGATTTTGTCGCCCGTTTACACTTCTATACTCTCCAATTCAGGCATTATCAAAGCCATTTACGAGAAAAATTCGGGCGAAGATCCCGACAAAGACCTGGATGTGGTGATTAATGAAATAGTAGCTTCCAATACGTTGATTGCGGATGAATACGGACAGTACGATGATTACCTGGAAATTTACAACAACGGAACCCGCAAAGTAAATATTGCCGGTTGGTATCTATCGGATACGCCTGCCAATCCCACGTTGTATCAGATTCCGGCTACAAATCCTGCGCTCACCACAATTCCGGCCAAAGGACGGCTTGTAATCCGGGCGGATGGAGAACCCTCTCAGGGCGTTTTGCATGCCAACTTCAAGCTAAGCAAAGAGGGTGAAACGGTGACGTTATCGCGGCTGAATTATCTGGCCGAACTTACTGTGGTGGATGCCGTAACGTTCCCCTACATGGAGCAAAACATGAGCTACTCACGCATTCCGGATGGCAGTGAAACGTGGTTTATTGCACCTCCGACCTGCAACCTCACGAACGGCGATTGGTCGTCTACCGACCAAATACGCGTACTGGCGCAGATTTATCCGACGATGGTTGACAATTTCCTGACCATTGAAAATGCTCAGAACAAGCTGATACGAATCATCGACCTTACCGGCAAAGTGCTGATGCAACAGACCTGCAACGTTGAAAAAATGCGATTGGAATTAAGCAACCTGAAACCCGGAGTTTACATACTCAAAGCCGGAAATGAGAAATTCAGGTTTATCAAAAAATAATTCAGGAAATCTGATAAACTTTTTACAATAGGATTTAAAATAACACTGCCAAAGCGATGAACTTTGGCAGTGTTTGTTTTTTATAGCTAGGAATTATTTTCAGAACATATATGTCAATGTCACCGAAAATGATTTTAACATACTGGTAGCTTTTAAATTGGGTGCAATTCCACCACTTTCAGTCTGGATCACGTCCAGAATGTTTTTGTTCGTATCTCTTTTTTGCAATCCCTGGCTCCAATGAGCACCGATCTGCAATTTCCTAACCAATTCCACACCGGCACCATAGCTGTAACCGTAGTCGATTCTGTCCATAAAGCTTTCGAAGGAATCTTCTTTTATCAGCGTAGGCAGATCACTCTCAAACACCGTTTTTCCTTTCAAAGCATAGGCACCGTAAACTCCGGCTGTACCGAAAACTCCCACTACGCCTCCAAAATTAAGCTTCAACCGAAGATTCATCGGAACTTCCACGTAGTTTATTTCTCTGTAACCCTTAACAAACGAATTGACTACACCAGTACTGTCAATGCTGAACACACCACCCTTTTGCGATAGCAAAGCACCGACTTCAAAACCCAAACCGTAATTCCTGGGATTGAGTTGATACACCAATCCAACCTGATAACCGGTTAGATTTTCACTTTGGAATGCAGCTGAAATACCCTCGTGATCAAATGATTGTATTTCGTTTGCCATATTGACTCCGGCACGGATGCCGAGTTGTGCTGAAGCAAAAGAGACACTCAGCAAAGCAAAAAATATAGTGATTATTAGTTTTGTTCTCATGATTGTATGTGCATTAACAGAAATATCAATTATTTTTAGAAACACGCTTGCGTTCGTTTTCGTCCAAAATAATTTTTCTCAACCGAATGCTAGCTGGCGTAATTTCCACATATTCATCCTCTTTGATATACTCAAGAGCTTCTTCCAGGCTGAAAATAATCGGCGGAGCTATCCGCACTTTATCATCTGCACCTGACGCACGCATGTTGGTAAGTTTTTTTGACTTGGTAATATTCACGATTATATCACCCTCTTTGGCGCTTTCGCCGATAACCTGACCTGCATAAACCTGATCCTGAGGATGGATGAAAAACTTGCCTCTATCCTGCAATTTATCAATTGCATATGCAAAAGCTGTTCCAGTTTCCATCGCAATGATGGATCCGTTATTTCTTCTTTCAATTTCACCTTTATAAGGCTGATATTCCAGGAATCGGTGCGACATGATCGCTTCGCCGGCTGATGCAGTAAGTACATTGTTACGCAGTCCGATAATACCCCTTGAAGGTATCTGAAACTCCAGCTGGATGCGGTCTCCCATGGCTTCCATGCTGATCATCTCACCCTTTCGGATAGCGGTCATTTCAATGATTTTTCCGGAGCAATCTTCGGGCAGATTGATGGTAAGCTGTTCGATCGGTTCGCATCTTTCGCCATTAATTTCCTTGAAAATCACTTTCGGCTGGCCTACTTGCAACTCGTAACCTTCCCTTCGCATGGTTTCAATCAGCACTGATAAGTGCAAAACACCCCTTCCAAATACATTCCAGACATCGGAATTTACTCTTTTTTCAACTCGCAGCGCCAGGTTTTTATCCAATTCCTTGATTAAACGGTCGTTAACGTGGCGCGAGGTAACAAATTTTCCTTCCTTTCCAAAAAACGGGGAATCGTTGATGGTGAAAACCATACTCATCGTTGGTTCATCTATAGCAATCGGAGGAAGAGGTTCAGGATTTTGAATGTCGGCAATAGTATCGCCAATTTCAAACCCGTCAATTCCAACCAAAGCACAAATATCTCCCGAATAAACTTCCCTGGTTTTGGTTCTGCCAAGTCCTGTAAACGTATCCAACTCTTTGATTCTGGATTTTACTACCCTTCCATCGCGCTTGCAAAGACTCACATCCATCCCCTCTTTCAGCACACCGCGGTGAATTCTGCCAACCGCAATCCTGCCCACATAAGGCGAGTAATCAAGCGAAGTAATCAACATTTGCGGAGTTCCTTCCAGACTGATTGGCGCCGGAATATGCTGGATAATTGCATCCAAAAGCGTGGTGATATCGGTAGTCGGATTTTTCCAGTCATCAGACATCCAGTTGTTTTTGGCTGAGCCGTAAATGGTTGGGAAATCAAGCTGATCTTCCGTTGCATTGAGGTTAAACATCAGGTCAAAAACCATTTCGTTTACCTCATCAGGACGGCAGTTTGGCTTATCCACTTTGTTAACAACCACAATTGGCTTCAGGCCAATGTCCAGCGCTTTTTGAAGCACAAAACGTGTCTGCGGCATTGGTCCTTCAAAAGCATCAACGAGTAGCAAAACACCGTCGGCCATATTCAACACGCGCTCCACTTCACCCCCAAAATCGGCGTGTCCCGGAGTATCTATGATGTTGATTTTGTAACCGTTATATTGAATGGAAACATTTTTTGCCAAAATAGTGATTCCGCGTTCACGCTCTAAGTCATTGTTGTCCATAATCAGCTCTCCGGCTTGCTCATTCTCCCGGAAAAGATGTCCTGCATAAAGCATTTTATCTACGAGCGTGGTCTTTCCGTGGTCAACGTGGGCTATGATGGCTATATTTCTAATATTCTGCATTAATTCTTATTTTTTTCAGGGTGCAAAGTTAGTGAAAAATCCGCTGAAATCATTATTTTGCACCATGCCGAAAGCAAGAATTCATCATTTTAACACAATTTTTTTCTTGGGAATATTACATTTTTTTCGAAATCTACTATCTTTGCAACCTCAACAAGCCTTTTTAGCTCAGTCGGTAGAGCAATTCATTCGTAATGAATAGGTCCGGGGTTCGAGTCCCCGAAAAGGCTCTTCTGTAATTTTCAACCGCTTAAACTCTCCTTTTTTATTTCCATACCTTTTATTTTGGTGATTTTTTCACTCAATTTTTTGAAATTGAGCTTGGACTAATTTTGAAATAAAATTCTCTCCTTTTTTCATCAAATAAGTCAGCAAGTTTCCAAAACAATCATGTACCTTTGAATTTTGTTGTGATAATTGACTTCCTGTCAATGATTTGATTTTGAAAACATATTTAAGGAATAATTTTTGCAGTAATTATCCTATAACCGACCATTTTAAGCCATTAAATACCGTAATTTCCCGAATTCTTTACGGTATAAATTGTTATAATTCAGCTGAAAATGTCTATTTTTGTATCACCAAACCTAATTTCATACATTATGAGGGCTAAAACCAAATCAAGATTCAGAAAAGCGTTTACAATCTTTTTTTCTGTAATATTCCTCTTTTTAATCGCATTGATCATCCTGCCTTATGCTTTCAAAGATAAAGTGATGGAGCTCGGCAAGCGCGAGCTGAACAAACAGCTCAATGCAGAAGTGGATTTCGAAAAATTAGGATTGAATTTTATCCGGAGTTTTCCCGATGCAACGCTTCAGGTGAAAAATCTGTACATCGCCGGGAAAGATGAATTCAAAGGCGACACGCTGTTGAAAAGTGATTACATCAACCTCGTTGTGAACCTGAAAAGTCTTTTCGGAAACACTGGATATGAGGTGAAAAAAGTGGAATTTTCAGATTCGAAAGTCCTTGCTCATGTGCTGAAAGATGGTCGTGCCAACTGGGACATCATGAAAAAAGATTCAACAAAATCGGATACGGACACTGCCGAATCTAATTTCAAACTGCTACTGAAAGATGTAAAAATCAATCGAGCAGACATCACTTACCTGAGTGATTCAGGAAGCATAGCGGGGATTTTGAAGAATTTGAATCTGGCTTTGAACGGCGATTTTACAGCCGACAGTACACTTTTGGTTACGAAACTGAAAGTAGATACGCTTGATTTTTGGAACGGCGGTGTGAAACTGGTCAACAAAGTTGCGTTGGATGTTTCGGCCGACATTAATGCAAATTTGAAAGACAAGCGGTATTCACTTGCCAACAACACTATGAAGATCAACGCTATACCACTTTCGCTCAACGGATGGGTACAGCTTGAAGACAGTGCTGCACATATGGATCTGACACTGGATACCAGGCAGGTTGATTTTAAATCAATCCTTTCACTGATTCCTGCCATTTACACAAAATCCTTTTCTTCGCTCATTGCCGACGGAAAAGTCAGCCTCAGCGGTTTTTTGAGAGGAAAAATGGTGGGCGAAAATTATCCGTCATTTGATCTGAACCTGTCCGTTGCCGATGGAATGTTCCAGTATCCAAATCTACCCAAATCGGTGCAAAATATCCAACTCGGCACACATCTGACCAATCCAGGCGGATCGCTTGACCAGACTGTGGTGGATGTTTCTAAACTCTCATTCGTAATGGGAGGAAATCCATTTTCAGCCAGCGGAAAAATCATCACGCCGGTGTCTGATCCTGATTTTGACATCAAAGCACTGGGAACCATTAACCTGGGTATGATAAAAGAGGTGTATCCGCTCGAAAAAGGAACCAATCTGAACGGAGTGCTCGATATGGATGTGAAAGCTTCAGGAAAAATGTCGTATGTGGAGAAAAATGCGTATGAAAGCTTCAAATTCGGAGGTGCGATGAATGCTAAAAATGTGATTTTGAAGTCGGAAGGCATCCCGCAGGATGTTTCGATAAGCAACGCAAACCTCCTGTTCAACGACCGATACCTGAATCTGTCTGATCTGATGATGAAAATTGGGCGCAACGACCTTTCGGCATCCGGAAAAGTGGAAAACTACCTCGCATACGTGCTTCGGAAGAAAACGCTGAAAGGCGACTTCCAGGTAAATTCAAATTACCTGAATGCCACCGATTTTATGTCGGGAGAAAAGGATGAAAACGACACTGCAAAAATGTCGGTCATCAAAATACCGAAGAACTTAGATTTGTCACTGACAGGCAATTTCAAGGAATTTGTGTATGATAAAATGAACTTCAAAAACGCTGATGCTGTCCTGAAAGTAATTGACGGAAACCTGAACATCCAAAAGCTGAATGTAAATGCATTTGGTGGAATTATGGCGCTTACAGGTCATTATAAATCTGAAAATCCCGAAAAACCGAAACTCGATTTTGATATTGAATTGAAGGAAATTTCATTTACAGAAATTTTCAGCCAGGTAAAAACTTTGCAAAAAATAGCTCCGATTTTTGATCAGGCAACCGGTAAATTTAACTCTAAACTTTCACTAAACACTGATTTACAACAAGATATGATGCCTATACTGGCGTCCATCATCAGTAACGGCTCGCTTAACACTAGCACCGTGGCCATCAAAGACGTAACAGCTATGACTGAACTTGCTAAAACATTGAAATTGGATAATCTGGCCAAAATGGTTCTACGCGACATTGCCTTGATGTTTACCATCAAAGACGGCCGTCTTCAGACCAATCCTTTCAACATAAAACTGGGTGATTACGCGATGAATCTCGGCGGATCGACCGGATTGGACCAGACAATAGACTATTCCGGAAAATTCCGTATGCCTGACAAGATGAATCTTGGAAAATTCCAGAATATTGGTTTTAAAATAGGTGGAACTTTCAAAAAGCCTTCGATTCAGCTCGATCTGGCTAACACGCTGACTTCCATTGTAGAGGAAGAAAAAACGAAAGTGATGGCAAAAGCGGATTCTGTAAAGAATGCAGCACTTGACAAAGGTCGTGAGGCACGTGAAAAGGCACTAGCAGAAGCTCAAAAACGTGCTGATGTTATTTTGGAACAGGCACGTCTCCAGGGCGAAAGGCTGATTCACACCGCGCAAGTTCGAAGCGACAGCCTGGTGGCAAAAACGACCAATCCGATTGCACGAGAACTTGCAAAAAAAGGAGCAGCCGAACTCATCAATCAAGCCAAAAATCAGGCTGACAACCTGAATAAACAGGCAAAAGCAGAAGCTGATAAAATCATTCAACAAGCATCCAGCGAAACGGAATTTTAGTTTTTTATCCGCATTTAAAATGAATATTTAATAACGTCAGATTTCAGATTTCGGACATCAGATATAAAACATAAAACACCAAAAAACGATAAAAATGATTAGACTTACAATATTAACCATCATTCTGGCAATCACTAGTTTAGTATATTCACAAACTCCTGCTGAGGCAAACCTCCTGTTTGAATCAGGCAATTATACAGAAGCTTTGACCGCTTACGAAAATCTGTTGAAAAAAAAGGCAAAAGATGCTTTGTATAATTACAGAGCTGGTTTATCGGCCTATCATACAGGAGAATTCAGCAAAGCGATTCCTTTTCTTGGAAATGCCGGAAATAAATATCCTATGCGGAATTATTACCTGGGAAATATTTATTTCGACAACTATTATTTTCAGGAATCGGCCGTTGCATTCGAAGAATTTGTAAATTCCATTACGCCCACCGATTCGCTTTACGTTGAAGTAAGCAGAAAGCTAGCGCAGGCAAAACTTGGTGCAAATTTCATTAACCGCGTGGAGGACGTTGAAATTGTAGACAGCGTGGTGGTTGACAAACGAAATTTTCTCTCGCGAATGCCGATCACGTCCGATTTGGGAAGCATAAGGCAGAATCGATTGGATTTAGGCGAGAGAAACGAAATTGACAACATACAATACACCACGCAACGTGGCGACAGAACCTATGTTTCAGAGTACCTGAATGGAAATTCGGATCTTTTTACAGCCATAAAACTTCTTGACAACTGGACAGAAAAACAGACTATCGATGATTTGAATTCGGAAGCAAACGAAAATTACCCGTTCCTTTTGTCAGATGGAATTACGCTCTATTTTGCTTCAGACGGAGAAGACTCCATGGGCGGATACGATATTTTTATTACAAGATTGAACACAACCAATAATTCTTTCCTCCGTCCGGATAATCTCGGAATGCCGTTTAATTCGCCGTTTAACGACTACATGATGGTAGTTGATGAACTGAGAAATGTGGGCTGGTTTGCATCAGACAGATATCAGCCTGAAGGAAAAGTGGCCATTTACCGGTTTATTCCGAACAAAGAAAAAAAGATTGTCCGTACTGAAAACATGGATTCGTTGATAAATCGTGCGCGAATTACTAATTTCACAAGGGTAGAAATTGCACAGGATGAAATCCCTCTTCCCAAGAAACCGCAATCAGCAACGCAAGCCTTGCGAATTTTCATAAACAACAACCTTTCCTACTCCGGAGCCAATGATTTCAAAAGCAATGAGGCCCGAAATCATTATTTCCAGATGCAACAGTTGGTGGAAGAAATGAAAATGATTGAAAATGAGCTTACTAAATTACGGAAAAATTACCTTGATATTTCCGGTCAGCAGAAGCAAACGGTAGGACAGCAAATTTTTCAGCATGAAAAACGACTACGCAAACTTCCGGAACTTATAAAATCTCATGAAAAAAACATGAGAAACGAAGAAATCAAAGTTTTGTAAAGTGTAAAAACTTCAAAAAAAAACAGTAGAACATATCTCTTTCATATACATTTTCCAACATTGGCAATGCACATGCATCGGCGTCTTGACCATTTTTTTGTCATTTCATCTCATTTCAGAATTCGCACTTTCTCAAAGTCTTACGCAAAAAAACAGATGTAATATCGTATAGTACCACATCTTAGTGCGATTTTACTATTGTTAATTCAAAATTAATTCGTATTTTTAACCCAAAATTTTTAATATGGAAATTGCAATCGTAATCGGATTACTGGTGCTGGGAATGATATTCTTCATCATAGAAGCGTTTTTAATACCCGGATTTTCTGTCGCAGGCATCGTCGGCGGGATTCTTACCGTTATTGCCGTTTGGTACGCCTACCAGTATCTAGGGCCAACTGCCGGACATATCACGCTGGTCAGCAGCATTTTACTGATTGGATTTTCCATTTACGGCTTTGCCAAATCCAAAACGCTGGACCGGATGTCTCTTAAAACAAATGTGGACAGCAAAGTGGATTCTATCAGCCAGGAACATATAAAACCGGGCGACAAAGGAATAACCATTTCTCGCCTTGCTCCGATGGGAAAAGTGAAAATAAACGGACATACCATGGAAGCTAAAACAGCCGACGATTTCATTGATCAAAACGAAGAAATTGTGGTACTTGAAGTTTTCAAAACCAATGTGCTGGTGGAAAAATGGTTAGGTTGATTGGTTGAATGGTTGAATGGCAAATTATATGATTACAAAAAGAGTTTAATGGTAAATTACCGAAACAGTAACAAATAATTAACAATCAGCAATATTCCAACCTGATAAAAAACAATCATCCACTTAACAACTCAACTACTTAACTATTCAACTACTTAACTATTCAACGATTCAACTACTTAACTACTTAACTATTCAACGATTCAACTACTTAACTACTCAACAATTCAACTAAATAATTAATTAATAAAATAAAAAACTATGTTTGGAATCGAAATTATTTTGCTTATAGTACTGATTGTACTTCTACTGATGTTCTTTTACTATGTCCCGTTTCTGCTTTGGATTTCAGCCAAAGTTTCAGGCGTAAGTATCTCACTATTACAGCTTTTCCTGATGAGAATACGTAAAGTTCCGCCACGTACCATCGTTGCCTGCTTGATTGAAGCTCACAAAGCCGATCTGGGGCACGAAGTTTCTCGGGACGGTCTTGAAGCGCACTTTCTGGCAGGCGGACACATAGAGCGTGTGACTCACGCACTCGTTTCTGCCTCAAAAGCCAACATTGACCTGAATTTCAAAATGGCAACTGCTATTGACCTGGCCGGTCGTGATGTATTTGAAGCCGTTCAAATGTCGGTAAACCCAAAGGTGATTGACACACCTCCAGTGGCCGCAGTAGCCAAAGACGGTATCCAGCTGATCGCCAAGGCGCGCGTTACAGTACGCGCCAACATCAAGCAATTGGTGGGTGGAGCCGGTGAAGAAACCATTCTGGCACGTGTTGGTGAAGGTATCGTATCGTCTATTGGTTCGTCTGTATCACACAAAAGCGTGCTTGAAAATCCGGATTCCATATCCAAGCTTGTTTTGAAAAAAGGATTGGACGCAGGAACAGCTTTTGAAATTCTTTCCATCGACATCGCAGATATTGATATTGGTAAAAACATAGGTGCACAGCTTCAAATGGACCAGGCCGAAGCCGACAAAAACATTGCGCAAGCAAAAGCCGAAGAACGCCGGGCCATGGCAATTGCACAAGAGCAGGAAATGAAAGCCAAATCGCAGGATATGCGCGCCAAAGTTATCGAAGCAGAAGCCGAAGTGCCTAAAGCTATGGCAGAAGCATTCCGCGAAGGAAATCTGGGAATTATGGATTATTACCGGATGAAAAACATCGAAGCAGATACCTCCATGCGCGATGCAATAAGCAAACCACAACAAGGCGGTGCCGGACAACCTCCGAAATCGAATAAATAATTCGGAATTATTCCGAAAAATAATTGGGAGTAACGAGTCTTCGCTTACTCCCGTTTTTTATTTGAAACTTAAAAATACAAGGTAAGGTCGATGAGTACTTAGAAAATAATTGTTACATATCAACAAAGTTTCTAACTTTGTAAAAAATGGAAACAACGCTTTATGCAATCAAAAATAAACAATCTCCACTGCCCCGACTGTCCGCTGGGAATTCACAAACCCGGTCGAAATTGTTCCGTTTGTCCGCTGTTCAGAAATATGAGCGTTGATGAGCACGACGCATTTTTACGAAAATACGAAAACACTATCATTGAATTTGATAAGAATGAGATGGTTGTCAGACAGGGTGATCCGATCAACTCCATCTACCTGCTGATGAATGGTACAGTGCGTACGCAGATGATCACGATGGAAGGAAATGTGGTGGAAATTGATATGCTTGAAGCCGTGATGCCTTTGGCGCCCTCCTTTATTTATGCCAATAAAGCCATTTATCCGGTGGATATTATTACGATGGAACCGTGTACTTTTCTGAGGATTTCCAAGTCGGATTGGTTAAAAGAGATGGTGAACAATGAAAAAATCCTGACCAATTTCCTGACGCTTACTTCCAACATGACGACTTTTCTTTCAGACAAATTACAGATGATTTCGCTGAAAAGTCTTCGTTATAAACTCTCAATTTTTCTCCTCGAAAAAACCAGTCCTGAAAAGAATTATTTCATCCTCAAACGCTCCCGCACACAGCTTGCCGAATACTTCGGCGTACAACGTCCTTCGTTGGCAAGAACATTGAAAGAACTTGAAGATGAAGGCATTATAAAGACAGACGGACGACTTGTAACAGTGCTGGACAGAAGCAGGCTGACCGGTGTATAACTATTTTTTTCTGTCTGATGGCTGCAGTGAAAAAAGAACATAAAGCATATATCGGACTTGCGCTCGGTACGCTGATTATCGGCCTGTCGTTTGTTTTTGTGAAAATAGCATTACGCACTGCAAATACTTCCGATCTGCTGGCTCACAGGTTTTCGGCAGCCGCAATCGGAATGTTAATGTTATACGCTTCGGGAAAAGTAAAATTCCCCCAATTTACCTTCAGGCAAATGCTTCCTTTGCTGGGGCTTTCTCTACCCTATCCATTGCTTTTTTTCACTTTGCAAACCGAAGGATTAAAATTTACCCCCGCTTCCGAAGCAGGTATCCTGTCGGCTATGATGCCCATGCTGACCGTAATTGCAGCCTCATTATTTTTGAAAGAAAAAAGCAATTTCCTGCAAATAATCAGTATCCTCCTTTCGGTTGCAGGAATTGTATTTATCCTTCTGAAAAGCGGTTTGGAAGCAGGCAGCAATAACCTGAAAGGGAATCTGTTGATCTTGCTTTCGGTAGTTTCTATTGTCATCTATTATACACTCGGCCGAAAAATCAACAAAAATCACAACACACTGGATATCACTTTCTTTATGACTGTGACAGCCTGCATTGTATTTAATCTAACTGCCTTTTTCAGCCATGTGCAGGCGGGAACGATAAACCATTTTTTAGAACCGCTGAAAAAAAGTAGCTTTCTTTGGTCTGTAATTTATTTAGGCGTACTTTCATCATTTCTTACCTCATTTTTCAGCAACTACGCGTTAACAGTTATTCCGGCTTCGCAAGTAGCTATCTTCAACAATCTGAGTCCGATAATTACCATTTTCGGCGGAATATTATTCCTTCAGGAAAGATTGTATGCATTCCAGGTCTTAGGTGGTTTGCTGGTGCTTGTCGGTGTAGTGGGAACGTTGGTTTTCAGAGAGAAAAATAAATAAAATTACTATGCGAAAGAAATTCGGGATAATATTAAAAACACTTCAATCATGAAAAAATGGTTTATTGCCATAATCGGTACATTTATCCAGCTGTTTCTCGGTACGGTTTATGCCTGGAGTTTTTTTCAGACACCGATTACTGAACTCACATCGTGGAGCAACACACAGACTGCATGGGCATTCAGTCTGGCCATTTTTATGCTGGGCATAACTGCTTTCTGGGCAGGAAGGAAAATGCCGGTTTACGGCCCGCGAAAGCTTGCAATGCTTGGTGGACTACTTTATGCATCAGGTTATATTGTTTCAGGATTTGCACTGGCTAATCAGTCGCTTTTGCTACTGTATTTAGGATTTGGTATTCTTGGCGGAATCGGTTTGGGAATGGCTTACGTTACGCCTGTGGCAACCGTTTCGGCGTGGTTTACCGAGAGGCAAGGGCTGGCAACCGGCATGGTGGTGATGGGATTTGGACTTGGTGCACTGCTGATGTCCAAACTGCTGGCGCCGTTTTTTCTGAAAATTTCAGGAGAAAATCTGAGTACGACTTTCTATTACGCGGGCCTAGTGATGATTGTGTTAATTCCGATTCTGGCTTCATTCCTACAACTTCCGCCGGGCGAAAAATCTACCGAATCGAAACCCGAAAAAACTCCCCTTGCCGGCTACATAAAGACCAAATCGTTTATTACTATATGGCTTATTTTCATGATCAACATTGTGGCCGGAATGATTTTTATATCGTTTCAGTCACCCCTGTTGCAGGATATGCTTAAAGCAAAAATGCCGGCCGTCACCGACTTTTCGGATGGAAATATCATCGCATCGCTGGCATCAGCAGGTGCTACGCTGATTGCCATCAGCTCAATTTTCAACGGATTAGGACGATTTTTCTGGGGAAGTATTTCTGATAAAATCGGCAGAATCCAGACATTCCGCATCTTGCTGGCTTTACAGGCTGTGATTTTCGGCATGCTGGTTTTCGTACACGATCCGATAGTTTTTTCCATACTCGTATGCGTGGTTTTGCTTTGCTACGGAGGCGGTTTTGGCGTGCTGCCGTCGCTAACACGGGATATGTACGGCAGTAAACTGATGTCGTCGCTTTACGGTGCACTGCTCACGGCGTGGGGAGCAGGCGGAATTATCGGTCCGCAAATCATAGCGTTTATGAAAGACACATACGCCGATAAAGCCGGATTGTATGCTTTTATTACTGGTGGAAGCTTGCTTGTAACAGGACTGATAATTAGTTTTGTGGGAAGAGAGAAAACAAAGTCTTAAAACCTACCTCCTCTCCGCCACTAACACAAACTGCTCATATTCAGATGTTTTTCCAGGTATTTTTTCCTGGACAAGCGTATGGTAGGTGCGAACTAACTTTACCGGGAAACCTGCATCCTCAAACCATCGGGAAAGTTCATCAGTATCAAAACCCTTGTGCGGAATCGGATCAAAACGATGAAATGAACCATCTTCAGAGCGGATATCACCAATTACTATGACTGCACCGGACTTTGTGATTTGATAGAGATGAGACAAAGCAGAAGGTATATCCTCGATGTGGTGAAACGACATAGTTGAAAATACAAAATCGATATCCTGAATTTGGTAACTGCTAACTTCACCATGTACAATTTCTACATTTTCCAAGCCCCGGATTTTTTCGTTCAAAACCTTTAACATGGACTCAGATGTATCCACACATACCAGCGACTGAATTTTTGGTAGCAATTGTAAACCAACCAGGCCTGTACCGGCACCAACCTCCATTCCTTTCCAATCCGGCTGAGGTTCAACGTGTTCCAAAAGCGTATTCACAAAGTTCGTAGCCATACTGATTTTCCCCGGCTTATCCCATTCAGATGCTCTGCCTGCAAAATAATCTATCTTCATCGTTTTGAGTTTTTTATCTTAAACCCTTTTTACTGACAAAATGTTTAATCTATCATCCTGTTTTCAAGAAAAAGAAAAAATTTAGTCGTATATTTGTCGGAAATAAGCTGGACGTTTGGACGTTTGGTTGTTTGGATGTTTGGATGTTTCTGGAAAGTTACTGGAAAAAAGTAATTTTTATCTCCAATCCTGACAACGTCGAAGACTTGTCAGCGGTTAAATAGACATCTGACATCCTACATCAGACATCAAACTTTTGAAAAATCATAAAAACATCTATATGAAGCAAATATTTAAATTATTTTGTATGGCAATAGCCTTTGGAACATTCGCTACATCGTGTGGCGACACAAAAAAAGAGGAATCAAAAGTGATTGGAAAAAACACGGTTACAGTTGAAAATGGCAGACTGACACCAGAAATTTTATGGGCATTTGGACGCATTGGAAGCGTGGAAGTATCGCCGGATCAATCAAAAATCGTTTACAGCGTATCCTATTTCAGCGTGGAAGAAAATAAAAGTAATTCTGAGCTGATTGTGATGAATACGGACGGCACTGAAAAACGTCAGATTACCCAATCTTCGTTCCGGGAATCAAGTGCAAAATGGATGAACGACAGCAAAAATATTGTTTTTCTTAGCAATGAAAGCGGAAGTTCGCAACTTTGGAAAATCAATGCTGACGGAAGCGGTAAAAAACAGCTCACAGATTATAAGGGTGGTATAAATGACTTTGCTTTTTCACCCGATGAAAGCAAACTACTTTTCGTAGCTGATGTGAAATACGGTGAACGCACCGTTGACAAACATCCGGATCTGCCAAAAACCAGCGGAATTATCGTTAACGATCTGATGTACAAACATTGGGATGAATGGGTGGAAGCTATTCCACATCCATTCGTGGCTGACTTTAACGGCGGAAAGTTAGAAAATGTAAAAGACCTGTTGGAAGGCGAACCATTTGAAAGTCCGATGAAACCATTTGGAGGAATAGAACAGCTGGCCTGGAACCCCGACGGAAAAACAATAGCCTACACTTCACGTAAAAAAACGGGAAAAGAATATGCCCTTTCAACCAATTCAGACATTTATTTTTATAATATTGAATCCGGTTCAACCGAAAACAAAACCGAAGGAATGATGGGTTACGACATCAATCCGAGCTTTTCACCCGACGGAAAATGGCTGGCATGGGAAAGCATGGAGCGCGAAGGAAACGAATCGGACAAAAGCCGGCTTTTCCTGATGAATGTGGCAACTGGCGAGAAAAAAGATTTGAGTGCCGATTTTGACCAAAATTCCAACGAATTGGCGTGGACAGCCGACAGCAAATCCATCTATTTCGTAAGCGTGCAACATGCGCTTACTCAAATCTACCGTGCCGACATAGAAAACGACTCCATCACCAAAATCACCGACGGAGTGCACGATTATGCTAAAGTAATTCCGCTTGCTGATAAATTGATTGCCGTAAAGCATTCCATGAGCAAGCCGGATGAAATTTATTCGGTTAACAGCCAGACAGGAGAAGCGACTGAACTTTCTTTTGAAAACAAAGAAATTCTCGATCAGCTGAAAATGGGAAAAGTAGAAGAGCGCTGGGTAACAACCACAGACAATAAACAAATGCTTGTGTGGGTAGTTTATCCGCCCGATTTTGATCCTGATAAAAAGTACCCTACCCTGCTCTATTGCCAGGGCGGGCCTCAATCGGCCGTCAGCCAGTTTTGGTCATACCGCTGGAATTTACAAATCATGGCATCCAACGATTACATCATCGTAGCACCGAACCGCCGTGGACTTCCCGGCTTTGGACAGGAGTGGCTTGATCAGATCAGCGGTGATTACGGCGGGCAAAACATGAAAGATTACCTTTCTGCCATCGATGCGGTTTCCAAAGAATCATTCGTTGACACTGACAAACTCGGATGCGTAGGCGCCAGCTACGGTGGATTTTCTGTATTTTGGCTGGCCGGACATCATGAAAAGCGCTTTAAAGCCTTCATCGCCCACGATGGTATGTTCAATCTGCCTCAGCAATACCTTGAAACCGAAGAAATGTGGTTTGTAAATCGTGATTTGGGAGGTGCATATTGGGAAAAAGACAATGCAATTGCTCAACGCTCGTATGCTAATTCGCCACACCTTTTCGTGGATAAGTGGGACACCCCAATATTGGTAATTCACGGCGAAAAAGATTACCGAATCTTGGCATCACAAGGAATGGCAGCCTACAATGCTGCAATTTTAAACGGTATTCCTGCCGAGCTGCTTATTTTCCCCGATGAAAATCACTGGGTGCTCAAACCACAAAACGGAATTCTTTGGCAGCGTACGTTCTTTAACTGGCTGGATAAATGGTTGAAATAGACAGATGACAGATGACAGATGACGGATGTTGGATGACAGATGACGGATGTTGGAGAATGTGTTTATAATTTTATTCTAAAACCCTGACAATGTCGAAGACTTGTCAGTGGTTAAAATAATGAAAGAGCCGGACGATTAGAAATAAGTAATCTAAAAGTTCCGGCTTTTTATTTAGTAAAAATGCAAGATGTACAGATGCAGGATGTTTGAATGTTTAGATGTTTGGATGTTTGAACAAATAAACAATTAAACAATTGAAGGACTCAATGTTAAATATAGTTAAATTTACATTTTCAAAAG
>CAZIRA010000004.1:0-13709 GCA_964541615.1 uncultured Paludibacter sp. | reverse complement strand
ATTAAACAATTGAAGGACTCAATGTTAAATATAGTTAAATTTACATTTTCAAAAGTGCGTTTTGGATATAAAAATCATCATTAATAAAAGAAGTAATAAACTGTGGATAACGAACAACGTTTAATTGCCGGCTGTAAACGTGGGGAGACATGGGCTCGAAAAGAGGTATACGAGAAGTATTCCTCAGCGATGCTATCCTTGTGTTTTCGTTATGTAGCTGATTATGAGCTGGCAAAAGATGTGGTTCAAGACGGATTTATCAAGTTGTTTACGAAAATACAACAGTTCGAAGGCAGAGGCTCTTTCGGAGGATGGATCCGGCAAATTTTTGTGAATACGGCTTTGGAGCAGATTTCAAGCAATGATCTGTTCGATTCCAATGTCAGTATGGAACGTTTTTCTGATAATCCGGATGAATTTGATCTACATTTGATGGAGCGTGTTTCAGTCGACGATTTATTGGAATGCATAAAAGAACTGCCAAGCAGAAGCAGAATAATTTTCAATATGTACGCCATTGAAGGTTATTCACATGCTGAAATTGCAGAAAGGCTGGGTATTCAGGAAAATTCTTCCAGAGCTCAGTTTTCACGTGCACGTAAATTTTTACAAGAAAGCGTACTTAATTTGATGAAAAAATAATGTCAGCAGAGAATAGAAAAAATATAAAAGAAAAGGATGAATTCAGTAAGCTGGTTAAGCAGAAACTCGAAAATCATCAACTACCCGTATCCGACGATATATGGGCAGGCATAGAGCAGAAAATGTCTGCACCCGCACCTCAGAAACGACGCATTGTGCCGTGGTACTGGTTCGCAGGAGCTGCTGCTGCAGCACTTGTACTTTTTATCTGGCCCATTCAAAATATAACAAATCCTACTCAAAAAATTGCTGTAAAAACAGAATTGAGTAAGACTGAGAGACAACCTAAACCTATTGTATCTACGGAAGAGCCGGCAAGTAATTCTGTGGATGCAGATTTTCAACACAATCCCCAATCAATCCCGGCAGCGAAAAGCAATGCTGCCGGGTTATTTTCTAAAAAACCTAAAAACCCTACATTACATGCTGACAATCACCTTAATACTACTATTTCACGCACTGCTGACAAGGAAGAGAGACCGACAGCAGACGCTATTGGAGACTCTCAGGAAACTGAAAACAACACTGCCGAAAGCAGCACTGAAATTCAGATTAAGCCTGCTGAAAATGAGAATTATTCTGTTAAAGTTCAAAGTAAAACCAACAGGATAGAGAAAATCGACCGTCTACCTGACCTGAACGATTATCCTGAAATACCTGACCAGCCGAAACGTACTAAAATAAAACGTCCGATGTTTATCGCGGGTACATTCGGTACAAGTGGAAATGCTACCGGAACCGGCATGAGACAGCAAGATTTCGCACCGCAAATGAATTCAGCACCTCCGCGACAGTTGGTTAGCAAAAAAGTTTCGGACAGCTACGCCGGTATTCTCACGGCCGATGATTATTCCAATGCCGAGCATCAATCACCGCTTTCGGTGGGAGTTGCTCTTGAAAAACCGCTTACATACCGGGTGAGTCTGGAGAGCGGACTGGTCTATACCTACCTGAAATCAATTTACAGAAACCCTGGAAGCGTGGACAAAAACGGAACTTTACAGCTACACTATCTCGGTATTCCGCTGAATGTGAGGGTGAAAGCCGTCAAACAATCCAGTTGGAATCTTTATGCCACCGCAGGAACTATGGTAGAAAAAGGGCTTCGTTCGTTCTACAATCAGGCAGTAGACAACATGTCCGTGAAGTCAAATACAAATGTAAAATCTAACATCGACGGCGTGCAGTGGTCTGTGAGCGGAGGTGTAGGATTTGATTACAAACTGAGCAAAGATTTGAGCCTCTTCGTGGAGCCAAAATTGGTTTATTACCTGGAAAATAACCAACCGATGAGTGCACGAACCGAACAACCGTTGAATTTGGGGGTGAATGGCGGATTGAGGATTGAATTGTAAGAGTTTTGAAGTAGGAAGTTAAGAGTCCAAAAATATTAGAACTTTAATTTAACAACTGGTATTACATTAATAAAATTTACCTGAATCTACTTTACACACTATGCGCTGACATATAACTATTTAATAAAATAATTAAACATTATTCGGGAGCATTTCTACTTAAAGAATTTTGTGGAAGTATTCCTGAAAAACAGAAACCTTTACGATGACAAATACGCAAATCCAGCTTAAAAAACGAAAAATCGCACGTGCCTGCATTATACTTGTAATATCAATTACCATTTTTGGAACAATTACAGCATTTGTCGGATACCGAAACAACACATTGAAAAACAACATATTATCAACACATAATTCTGAGATAGAAGTAAATTCACCAAACAACAGCAGTTTTTTCGAAAGTCAGAAAAACAAATAAAATCCATACAACCAAATCATTATGAAAAAAATCTTATTCGCACTTTTGGTACTGGCGTTGGTTGGCTCATGCAAAAACACGAATGAGCCTATAGAGAAGGCACAGACTATGGAACTTACACAAGTTCAGAAAACGAAGGCTTCGCAAGACAATAATTTTGCCTTTGAATTGATGAAGCAAACGATGGCAAACACGGATGAAAGCAATGTTTTCATCTCTCCGCTGAGCGTAAGTATTGCACTGGGAATGACTTGGAACGGTGCTGTGGGCAACACTAAAACAGAAATGGAAAAAACGCTGAATATGAGCGGCATGTCTGTGAAAGAAATCAATGAATACTACAAATTAATGCAGTCCACACTGCCTGATCTTGACCCAAAAACGAAACTTTCTATCGCCAATTCCATTTGGTACAGAAATAATTTTACAGCTAAATCAGATTTTCTGAAAGCCAATATTGATTATTTCGATGCAGAGATTTCGCCTTTGGATTTTAATAAGCAGGAAGCTGTTGACATCATCAATGGCTGGTGCAGTGAAAAAACGAACGGCCTGATACCGAAAGTAATTGATAAAATAGAAGCAGAACAGCTGATGTTTTTGATCAATGCGGTCTATTTCAAAGGAATATGGGTGAGGCAGTTTAAGAAAGAAGACACGCGCGAAGCCGACTTCACCAATGAGAAAAACGCAAAAGTGAAGGTAAATATGATGAATATAACCGACACATTTGCTTATGCCGAAGATGATTTTGCACAATATCTGGAAATGCCTTACGGCAATAAAGCGTTCAGCATGACGGTGATTTTACCGAAAAGCCAACCAGCAACAACCGATTTCAGCGGACTGACAACCGAAAGATTCAACAAAGCGGTGGAAAAATTGGCCAACGAAAAAGTGGTGGTGATGCTTCCCCGTTTCAAAGTAAAAAATAAATTTCAACTGAAACCAATGCTTCAAGCTATGGGAATGCAAAAAGCATTTACTACCGGTGCCGAATTTGATGGAATTTTTGACGTTAAACCGCTTTACATCGGCTTTGTGCAACATGACACCTACGTAGAAGTGACCGAAGAAGGCACCGAAGCAGCCGCAGTGACTACTGTCGGCATGACAACAACCTCTTTGCCGAATTATCCTTATTTTATTGTGAATAAGCCGTTTGCATTTGTAATAAAAGAAAAGAGCTCGGGCATTATTCTCTTTATGGGAAAAATTGGCAATGTTGAAAAGTTTTAAGCAACAGTATTAAATGAAAAAAACAATTTTTTTTCTAATTATTATTCTAGCTATAATGACCGGATGCTCGGATCTGAACGATTTGAACCTGAAATCCATTGCATATGACGAAGCGTATGAATTAAGTGTAAATACAATTTCAAAAACCGCAGACAACCGGTATTTGATAAAATTTGACAGTGTCATGTTCGATTCACGATGTCCGAAAGATGTGGTTTGCATCTGGCAAGGAGTAGCCGGCGTGAGGTTCAGCATTACTGACAGCAGTTTGGGCAATCAATTACAAACAGTTGAACTACACACGCTTAATAACGGAACCTGGAGCAGCCAAGCAACGGTAAATGGATTAAAAATCAGCTTATTGGAACTAAATCCATATCCTTTTACGAGTTCATCAATAAATTACAAAAAATACAAAGCCACCATTTTGTTGACAAAAATAAACTAATTAAGTTATGCAACAGCCATTTGAGAAAATTCTCAAACACGAGGAAATGAATAATGGCATGTTCTAACTGACCTTATTGTTAAAAAATAAAATATAAACAGATGAAACAGCCATGGCAATTTACATTTGATACACAAGGGAATGATTGTATGGCGTGTTCTCCCGATAAATCGGGACAAGCTATGTGACCTTAATGTAAATAAAAATTATAAACACATGAAACGAGCATGAACGCAAGCATTCGCCAATTCAGATGTAAATTGGCATGCGAGTTTCATGCGACAACTAAAAAACAAATTATTAACACATGAAATCTTCAAAATTACTTGCTGTTTTACTGGGAGTTATCCTTCTTGGTTCCTGCGCCAATGAGGTAACTGAAACTGTTACATACAAAATCAACGAACCGGTTTTCATGTCGAATGAGATGTTTCGCAAATCCGTCCGCGTGTCACCCGAACCTCAAGAGCTAAAGAAACAGGGGAAAATTGCTTTCTTCAAAGGATTTATGTACATTTCAGAACCCGAAAAAGGGATACATATCCTTGACAATCGTGATCCGAAAAATCCAGCCGGTGTTGGATTTATTGAAATTTTGGGGAATGCTGATTTAGCCATCAAAGACAACCTGCTTTATGCCGATTCTTACGTCGATTTAGTATGGTTTGACATTACAGAACCGTCTCGTCCGGTGCTCAGAGGCCGTAAAACGGAAGTTTTCCCAACAGCCCTGCCAACCGCCGAAAATGGCTTTTGGTGCGATTATGAAAAAAGCATGGACAAGTCCAACGGAGTAGTAGTTGGATGGAAACTGGTGGAGCGCACAGAGCCGTACAACCGTAATTTCTACTATTATCACGAGGGACTTCTTGGAGGAGGAATGGAAATGAGCGACGCTACTTTTGGTGGAGCTTATAGTAATGCAGGAAATAAAGCTGTTGGTCAAACCGGCTCTATGTCACGCTTTGCTATTTATCAAAATTTTCTTTACACGGTTTTGAATAACCAACTCGGCATTTTTAATATTGAATCCTCCACTCCTGAAAAAATGGGTGAAAATGTACATATCGGAAATAACGTGGAGACTATTTTCAGCTACAAAGACTATATGTACATGGGCACGCCGACCGGAATGATGATTTACTCCATCTCAAACCCTGTGAAACCTGAGCGCATGGCTACTGTATGGCATATTTTAGGATGTGACCCGGTAGTAGTTGAAGATGATAAAGCGTATGTAACCATCCATTCCGGAAATTTCTGCGGACAAAACGCCAATCAGCTGATTGTGTATGATGTGGCTGATCCCAAAAAACCGATGGAATTAGTTGCATACACCATGACCAAACCGAAAGGACTCGGCATTGACAACGGAACTTTATTTATTTGTGATGATGGGATAAAGGTATTCAATGCAGCCAATCCGATGACGATCATGGCGCCTGAAAATCTATATTACCACAAAAAAGGGATGGAGGGATATGACCTGATTGCCTACAACAAACTGCTGATGATGATAGCCGATGACGGAATTTACCAATACGACTATACAGATGTAAAAAACATAAAACCATTAAGCCATATAGTAATTAAGACCAATTAAACAAACATTTTTCTACAACTTTCTGCAACTCAACCATCTTGCCGCAGTGATGCGGTGGGGTGGTTATTTTTCGGGGAATGGTATTTGTTTCAAAATAAATTTCATTACATTTGCAAAAACAAATACTCACATTTATGAAACTATCAAAATCATATTTTGCTCTGATTATCAGCTCTTTATTTGTATTAAATTCATGCGGAATTCTTTCGGAAACTTCCGGAAAATCAGATTCAACTGATCAAAGTCCAGGTTCCGGCAGTGTTTTATCAGATATTTTGAATACGGTGATGGGGAAAGCTCCATTGACCTACAAAAATATGGCGGGTACGTGGGACTACAACAAGAGTGCGGTAGCATTTGAGACTGACAATCTGCTGAAAAAAGCCGGCGGTATCGTGATTGCCACACAGGTTGAAGAGAAGCTTAACGAAACCAGCAAAAGTCTGGGAATCACCAGCGCCAACACCACATTCACTTTCAATACCGATAGTACCTACACGGCTAAAATTCGTGGCGTAAAAATTTCCGGCAAATATACCATTGACGCTCAAACGAAAAAAGTCAGGATGAGCTATCTGCTTGGCGTAGGCCATTTGGATGCCGTAGCTGCAGTTTCTGCAGGCAACATGAAACTGCTATTCGATGCGGATTCTTTTTTGAAATTGATGAAATTCATCAGCCAGTTCACCAATAACACCTCCATCGAAGTACTTGGAAAAATGGCTGAAATGTACGACGGAATGCTGATGGGATTCGACTTGAGAAAACTGTAACATAAGATTGTTTCTTCTAAAAACAAAAAGTGGATGTCTCAAAAAAAGACATCCACTTTCTTATTACAGTATATGAATTAAAAAAAGCATAATTTTAGTCGTAAAGGACAAATTTTATTTCTTCTGCTCTTTCGCCCAGCTATCTTTCAGCGAAACGGTGCGGTTGAATACCAGTTTTTCAGCGGTACTGTCCGTATCCACATTAAAATAACCGATACGCTGGAATTGGAAATGATCGAGCGGTTTTGCATCTTTCAAATACTCTTCCACATAGCAATTTGTACGCACTTCCAATGAATCTGGATTAATCAGCTCCCGGAAATCACGTTCATCAGCCGATGGATTTTCTACGCTGAAAAGGCGGTCGTATAAACGAACTTCTGCCGGAATACTGTGAGCCACTGAAAGCCAGTGAAGCGTTCCTTTCACTTTGCGGTTAGCATCAGGCATTCCGCTTTTGGTCATCGGATCGTACTCGCAATAAATTTCCTCGATGTTGCCTTCCGCATCTTTTTTCACACCGGTACATTTCACGATGTAAGCTGATTTCAAGCGAACTTCCTGACCGGGCGTCATTCGGAAAAACTTTTTGGGTGCATCTTCCATAAAGTCCTCACGCTCCATCCAAAGCTCACGACTAAAAGCAATTTCGTGCGTTCCGGAATTTTCATCTTCCGGATTATTCACGGCTTCCATCATTTCCACTTGTCCTTCCGGATAGTTTGTAATTATCAATTTCACCGGATTAAGCACAGCACTCACACGTGTGGCAGTTTTGTTGAGTTCCTCACGAACAGCATGTTCCAGCAGTCCCAGGTCAATCATTCCCTCCACTTTTGTGTACCCTATTTTATCAATAAAATTATGGATACTAGCCGGTGTGTAACCTCTGCGTCGAAGTCCGCTCAATGTCGGCATTCGTGGGTCGTCCCAGCCTTGCACCAATCCTTCCTGCACCAATTGAAGCATTTTGCGCTTGCTCATCACGGTGTAAGTGATGTTCAGACGGTTAAACTCAATCTGACGCGGACGGTAATCCGTTTCCTGAAACTGGTCGATAAACCAATCGTAAAGCGGACGGTGCACCTCAAATTCGAGTGTACAAATAGAATGTGTAACTCCTTCAAAATAATCGGATTGTCCGTGAGCGAAGTCGTACATAGGATAAACTTTCCATGCATCGCCCGTGCGGTGGTGCGGATGCGTGGTAATAATGCGGTAGATTATCGGGTCCCGGAAGTGCATATTTGGCGACGCCATATCAATTTTGGCACGAAGTACCATTTTTCCATCGGGAATTTCGCCGTTGGTCATTTTCCGAAACAGCTCCAAATTCTCTTCAATCGGACGATTGCGGTACGGACTTTCCGATCCGGGAACGGTCGGTGTACCTTTTTGCTTCGCAATTTCTTCGGCACTTTGCTCGTCGATATACGCTTTACCTTCTTGGATGAATTTCACCGCTAAATCCCATAATTGCTGGAAATAATCGGATGCGTAATAGACATTTTCCCAGTGGAAACCGAGCCATTTGATGTCTTCCATAATGGCATCCACGTATTCTACATCCTCTTTTACCGGGTTGGTATCGTCAAAACGCAGGTTACAAATTCCGTTATAATCATCTGCAATTCCAAAGTCAATACATATTGCTTTCGCGTGTCCAATATGCAAATACCCATTAGGCTCCGGCGGGAAACGCGTTTGTATTCGTCCGTCATTTCTTCCTTTTGCCAAATCATCCTCTACGATTTGTTCGATAAAATTTAGAGTTTTGTTCATTATGTTGAATAGTTGATTAGTTAATTTGTTAAGAAGCTGATTTACTATTATTTAATTTAATGGCAACTTTTAGCCTTCTTCCTTTCTCTTTTTCAAATATGAAATATAGCCATTCAAAAGTAATAGGCAATTATCATATTTAGCCTTAAATTCTTTCAATGTGTCTTCTGTGATATACTCTTCATCAAAAGCACATATAAAATGATCGAGAGTTTCTTTTAATGAACCTCTCGCCTGACGACAGAATTGAATATTCTCTTGATAATGAAATCTTCCATCGCCTTCTGCAATATTTGCAGTTATTGATCTACTTGAACGTAACAATTGGCTCACTAGCAGATATTTTTCTTCGCTGGGAAAAGCCTTTGCCGTTTTAGAAACATAGATACGAAGCAATCTACATTCTTTCCAAACATTCAGATTTTCAAAACCAGTAGCCATGCCAAGAAAAGTTTATTTGTTCATTCGTCAATTGGTTAATTGGTTAATTAGTAAAAAGGATTTTTTTGCATTTGATTAAACTTACAATTATTTGATGTCAAATTAATAATTATTCAATTTCAAAATTTCAATACCTGCTTTAATTCGTTTCAACAACTCAACTATTCAACCAATAAACCATTCAACTTCTACTCAAAATACCCTTTAATAATTCCTCTTGGCGAATCTTTTACGAAAAGTAAAATTTCATCGCGTTCTTTGGTCGCCGGAAGTTCTTGCTGAATACGCTCCATTGCATGCGTGGTGTTCATTCTTGCCTGATAAAGGTAGCGGTAAACGTCCTGAATTTCACGGATTTGCTCGTTAGTGAACCCACGACGACGCAGTCCAATGGAATTTACACCGGCATACGAAAGCGGTTCACGACCGGCCGTAACGAATGGCGGAACGTCCTTTGAAACTTTGGAACCGCCTTGTATCATGGAGTGCGCACCAATACGTGTAAACTGATGCACAAGTGTTCCTCCGCCCATAATGGCAAAATCGGCTACTTCCACTTCACCGGCAAGTTGCGTTACATTGCCCATTATCACGTTATTTCCAACGACACAATCGTGTGCCACGTGGCAATATGCCATCAGCAAACAATTGTCTCCAACTACGGTTTTGCCTTTGGCAGCGGTTCCACGATTTACGGTTACAAATTCACGAATAGTTGTATTATCACCGATAATCACCAGACTGTCCTCGCCTTTGTATTTCAAATCCTGGGGAACCGCGCCGATAACCGCACCGGGAAAAATTCGGCAGTTTTTGCCAATTCGAACGCCTTCAAGTATCGTAACATTGGAACCAATGGTCGTTCCTTCGCCGATTTCCACGTTTTTGTCAATGGTAACAAATGGTTCTATCACCACCGAGCGGGCGATTTTGGCATCGGGATGTATGTATGCTAATGGTTGTTTCATATTGTAAAAGTTGTATGTCGGATGACAGATGACCGAAGTCTAATACTTTAAAGAGTTTTGCCAAGCTAACACTATAAACTACTTATTATTTTACTATAAACTAAAATTACTTATTCTTCACTATCTGCGCCATAAATTCGGCTTCGGTGGTAATTACACCACCTACAAATGCGTATCCGCGCATAGTCGCTACTCCACGACGAATCTCATCAATCAAGGTTACCTGAAATACAACGGTATCTCCCGGTACTACTTTCTGACGGAATTTTACGTTGTCTATTTTCAGAAAGTACGTGGAATAAAGCTCCGGATCTTCCAATTGGCTCAACACAAGCAGTCCGCCCGTCTGTGCCATGGCTTCCACCAACAAAACGCCCGGCATCACCGGCTCTTCGGGGAAGTGACCCATAAAGATGGTTTCGTTGGCAGTGATATTTTTCACTCCAACAATCGTGCGCTCACGAATATCAATGATTTTGTCAACCATTTGGATTGGCCAGCGATGTGGTAATTTCTTCCGAATAGCTACAGTGTCAAGGATTGGCGGAATAGTTTCGTCGTAAACAGGAGCTTGAATTTCCTGTTTTTTCAGTTCTTTACGAATTTGTTTTGCCAGAGCTGTGTTAATTTTATGACCGGGATATTTGGCAATGATTTTTCCCTGTATCGGTTTTCCTATCAATGAAAGGTCACCTATTACGTCAAGCATTTTGTGGCGGGCCAATTCGTTGTTGTAGCGTAATTCTGTACCAATAATACCCAATTCATCCACTTCCACTTTCGGTTGGTTCATCAGATCAGCCAATTTGAAAAGCTCTTCCTGAGGCATTTCCTGGTCGTAAATAACGATGGCGTTTTCAAGGTCACCGCCTTTAATCAGGTTCATTCCCAATAGAGGTGCAATTTCACGTACAAAAACAAATGTACGAGCATCAGCAATATCTTTTCCAAAATCAGCTAAGTTATCCAGAGAAGCGTATTGCGGAGCAACAACCGGTGATTTGTAATCCACATATACGTCGATACTGAATTCGCTGTCAGGCATAATCATGATTTTAGCACCGCTTTCCTGGTCGGAAAATTCAATTTTTTGTCTAACAACGAAAACATCTTTCTCGGTTTTATCCAACTCCTTCACACCTGCTTTTGCAATTGCTCTGTAGAAAGGTCCTGCACTTCCATCCAAAATAGGGAATTCCGGTGCATCCACTTCTATCAAGCAATTGTCCACTTCATGTGCAAAAAGCGCAGACATAGCATGCTCAATGGTTCCAACTTGCATTTCGCCCCGTTTCAGAATAGTTCCACGGTTGGTAGATGTTACATAATCTGCCAGTGCAGGAATATCAGGCTGTCCTTCCAAATCGACGCGTTTGATACGGATGCCGTAGTTAGCTTCTGCCGGATGGAATTTGATGTGAATTTCCAATCCTGTGTGAAGTCCTTTACCCTTCAATTCGAAAGAAGAGTTGAGTGTTCTTTGTAGTGACATTTGTTAGTAAAATAGTTATTAGTTAATAGTATAATAGTCTGAAAAAGAAGGTTTTCTTACTTTTTCAAATCATCAACTTGCTTTTGTAAATCATAAACAATTTTTTGTAGCTCCGGCAAATTTTTGTATACCACAGACGCTCTTCGGAAAATACTTACCGATACGGCAGGATAGCCTTGCATTACGCTTTTGGGTTCTTTCACTGAGTTCGGTACGCCGGTTTGAGCACCAAAAATACATCCGTCGGCGATTTCGATATGTCCGGCTATGCCTACCTGACCAGCCAGAACACATCTTTCGCCAATTGTTGTTGAGCCTGCTACGCCTGACTGCGCTGCGATGACCGTATTTTTCTTCACCTCTACATTGTGGGCAATCTGAACCAGGTTGTCCAGTTTCACGCCCTGACGAATAATTGTACTTCCCAACGTAGCACGGTCAATCGATGTATTCGCCCCTATTTCCACATTATCTTCAATAATCACATTGCCCACTTGCGGAATTTTGCGGTACGATCCATCCGGCGTCGGAGCAAATCCAAATCCATCGGAACCAATCACAGCACCTGCGTGTACAATGCAATTTTTGCCAATTTCACATTCTTTCTCTACTTTTACACCCGCATGCAGCGTAGTACTTTCACCGATCTTGGCATTTTCGCCGATGTAGCTGTTCGCATCAATAGATGCATAATTTTCAATTTCAGCACCTTCTCCTACATAAACAAATGGTGCGATGTAAACATTCGCACCGATTTTTGCCGAAGGCGAAATAAATGCCTGTGGTGAAACGCCATTTTTCTTCGGTTTCATCTGCTCCACCCATCCAAGTAACATGGCCAATGCTTCGTAGGCATTATCTACCTGAATAAGAGTGGTTTTCACTTCTTTTTCAGGGGTAAAATCTTTGTTTACAAGCACGATGCTTGCGTTTGTATCGTAAATATAATGATTGTATTTGGGGTTTGAAAGGAAACTCAATGTACCGGCTTCGCCGTTTTCGATGGTCGAAAAACCGCTGACTTTCACATCTGGATTACCTATAACATTGCCTTTCAGGTAGTCTGATATCTGTTGAGCTGAAAATTCCATAAATTAATTTTTAGGGTGCAAAATTACAAAACTATTTCCAAATATTTGCCTTATTGGGGAAAAAGACTTTTGATGGGCATGTAAATCTAATATCAATAAAATTATCGTCAGACTCAACATCAAATCCTCCAATAACACAAATAATGTTTTTCCACTTTTTTCGTCAGCACCTGAATATTGAGCATATCGGATGCCACGGCAATATCTTTGACCGTTCCGTCTTTATAAAGAATATCAATTGTCTCATCTTTGGGGCTGTACGTATCGGTTGAGACCACTTCTTCACCGATAAAATAGTTTGCTTCGTGGTCGGCAAAGTTGAGTTCTTTCTTGTATTTTTCCAAATAAAACGCCCGTAAGTTTTCGCCTTGTTCTTTATCTTTCAAAATTTCCACTTTGAATAGTTTCCGATTGGTAAAATTATGGCAAAGTATTGCAAGGACTTTGTCCTGATGATTTGCCCACACTTTCACGGCGCTGAGAATATCTGCATCGTCCAGTTCCGCAAATTTATCGAGCGGTTCGGGCGAATTTTCAAAATCGGATTTTGTCAATTTATTATAAAGGAAAAATTTCAAAGATGGCGGTGCAAATAATTCTTCGCCGTCGGAGGCCAGTTCTTTAGCACGTTTCAGTATATTTGTCAGCATTATTTCGGACGCTACGGATGTTTTATGCAGATAAACCTGCCAGTACATCAACCGGCGAGCAACCAGAAATTTTTCAATGGAATAAATCCCCTTTTCCTCCACCACCAGGCGGTTGTTGTGCAGATTGAGCATCTTGATGATCCGTTGTGAACCGATGATACCTTCGCTCACTCCGCAGAAAAAACTATCGCGGCTTAAATAGTCGAGTCTATCCATATCCAGCTGACTTGAAACGAGTTGGTGCAGGAAATGCTTGGCGTACTGATTGGTAAAAATCTTGACCGCCAAATCCAGACGTCCGTCCATTTCTTCATTCATCCGCTCCATCATCCACAGTGATATCTGCTCATGCGAAATGCCGTGTACAATCGAATGTTCGAGCGTATGCGAAAACGGCCCGTGTCCGATGTCGTGCAAAAGCATACAGGCGCGTCCGGCATCTTCTTCGTCGTAGTTTATCAACTGCCCTGTCAGCCGCAGTTGTGCGATGGCTTCTCCCATCAGGTGCATCGCGCCGAGCGAGTGTAGCATCCGCGTGTGTTGCGCACCGGGATAGACAAACGACGACAGCCCCAACTGCTTGATGCGGTTCAAACGCTGAAAATAACGATGCTGAATGATGTCGTACAGGAAATCATTCGGAATATTGATAAACCCGAAAACCGGGTCGTTGATGATTTTTCGTTTCAAGGTCTGAACTCCCGAAATTATCGGGACAAGTTATGATTTTAGAGTGATTATTTGAATATTTTGCTTGATAATATGGAACACAAATTGCACGAATAACACAAATTGACACAAATTTTT
>CAZIRA010000003.1:0-48106 GCA_964541615.1 uncultured Paludibacter sp. | reverse complement strand
GAATGCCTTGAACTTTCAGAACGCCTCTCCAGGAACCGACGATGTCTTGAGAAAACGCCGAAAAAGCAAAGAAGAAAGTGAGTGATAGGATTAGTAAACGTTTCATTTTTAGTTGGTTTTTATTTTTGTGAAAACAAAATTATTTAAATTATGAAATTTTGTTTATAGCTAACAATCAATGCAAAATAGCTTAACATTTAAATAATTTACTAAATTAAAATTTCCATATTCTCTAACATTTTTACTTACTAGACCAATCCAATCATGAAACTTATCATTAACAGGCATCTGCCAAAACAGTTCCAATTCATACTTATCTATTGATAAAAGCAAATCTTTTATCTCCTCAATTGAATTTGTTAGTTTCACAACTATTTGCGGAATGTTTGAAAAAATTTCATTATTAAAGAAGACTGTTCCTTGACCACCGGCTGTAAAAACATCTCTAATATTTGGACAAACAACACTTTCGGAATTAACTAACCAAACGGCAACACGATTAAATTTATCTGGACGATTGCTAAAAATCTCGGGAAATAATATCATTGCTTTTAACATATAATGTTTTCTTTGTGCAATTGATAAATTATTCCAAAGTTGAATAATAATATTAGCCGATTTCGGTTCATCTTGATCTAACCACCAAATCTCTTCTCCCGGCTTCAAAAACTGACGGTAATAATCTGTAATTGGTTTGATTGGATTATTTAACCTACGTAATTCGTCATAAGGCAAATCTAATTTATCAAAAATTGTTTGCCCTTTTTCCAAATCCATATTGATAAAATACCTCGGTGAATGTGTTACTACAACAGAAGAAAGACACTCTTCGTAGGGTCTGCATTTGAATTTAATAGGGTTAATCATTTTTCCAAATAGCATAAAAATTCTTTCAACACCATCTACTCTTGTACTTTCCAACACAGAGTTTCCAATGGTAGTCCAATGATTATTTTTTGTTGTTTTTACTTCAACACCGTAATAACTTTTAGCTACAATGTCAGGAAATTTCAATCCAGACACAAGTTCAATTGTCCCCTCAAAAGGCGTGTTCTTCGCATGATATTTCATAATATCTGCAACTACATCTTCTAATTTGTTTCCTAATAAACCTAAATATCTAGCATTATCCTTCTCTGCTTCGAACTCTAACGCAGTAATAGTTGCATCAATCAGAGAGATAAATTCTGATTTATCAGGTTCTGAATTATTTGAAATAAGCATACTTTATTTTTTAAAATAAACATCCCATATTGTTTCTAATCTCTTGGCAATATGATAAGCAAGTAATGGTGGAACAGCGTTTCCTATTAGCTTGTAAGCAGCAGAAGGGCTGACTAAAAAACCTGAACTTGATTTAGGTATTACAAATTCGTAATCTAATGGAAAAGTCTGTATTAGCGCACACTCTCTCGGCGTTAGTCTTCTTTCTGACAAATTCATATCAATCACTTCTTCTTTATTTTTTCCTCCATTATCAATAGATAAGCGTCTAAATTCTATGTTTCCGTGATGCTCTGCTCTTATAGTGGGTCCGATACCTTGCATGTTTATCTCTGTCTGTCCTTGACAGTGTTTCCCCATGAATTTTGCTTTTGAGAAATAAATTTGTGAAGGGTCATTACTGAATTCGGGCTCTAATAGATTTCTAAAAATATTTTCTAGTTTTACCGGATTTTTTAGATTTTCATTTTTAGTTGTATAACCATGGGTTTTTTGAGGATAAGGATTGTATGTTTCGGATATTGACTTTTTGGTTAGTTCTTCAAGAGCGTTCTTTGTTAATTGACTTTTATTTATTCCAATAAAAATTACTCTTTCTCTTGATTGTGGTACACCATAATCAGCTGCATGAAGAACTATTGGGTCTAAAACAATATAACCTCCACCATTAGTAGAAGCAAAATCTTTCTGAATAACCTCCTTTACATTCGACAAATTCACGAGACCTTTTACATTTTCAGCAATAAATATTTTTGGATTTGTTATCTCAATTACTTCTTTCATCCACATATAAAGTTTACCTCTGGTCTCAATTGAAGGAATATCTGTACTAATGACTTTTCCTGTATGATCTTTATGTGATTTAAAACCTTTTCGTTTTCCTGCAACGCTAAAATCCTGACAAGGAAAACCGCCTGTAACAACGTCAATACTATCAGGAAAAATTTTATACCCTTGGTTATGCATTTTTACCAAATCAACAATACTCTCCACATGATAAACCTCTGACGAATAATCCCTTTTTTTGAAGTAATTAACCCATGCATTGCGGGCATCTTGTAAAATATCATTTGCAAATACAGTTTGAAATTTTGTTGATGCTAACTTAACATAATTACCTTCCTCTCTTTTTGAAATAAAATCAGGCGTTAGTTTTTCATTTATCATATCTTCGTGAACGATAAAATCCCCCTCAAATCCCAAATCCATTCCACCACAACCTGAAAATAAAGACAACAACCTTAATGATTTATTAGGTTTCATAATTATGTCAGCATCATATTTTAAAGTAAACTGTGGTTCTTCAACATTATCTTCATTATTTAATGTTAAATTTTCATAGTAGCTGCACTTTGATTTAAGTTTGCAGATTTCACAAAACGGCTTTTGAGCCTTGCAAACCGTTGCTGCATAATCTAAAATAGCCCAATTAAGTTCTTTACAAGATTTTACATTGATAACATTATGAGCTAATTCTTGGATAATTTTATCATTCCTAACGTCTTTAAAGTCTTTTGGATAAAAATACCGACGTAACACTCTTGACATATTGACATCTAACAAAGCTGCTCTGTTTTTCAGCACAAATAACTCGTAAGCATTTGAGATATACAATGATGCAAAACTTGTTTCTTTTAACTTTTCTCTATTTGATGGCAATATCCCATTTTTTTTGATATACTCATCAATTATTCGTCTAACTCTTTTAACTCTTTGAGTGTGCAATCCAAGCGGCTTAAATATTTTCGTTAACTCTTCATCAGAGGCAAGGATTAGCGTTTCCCAGTTGGGATATTTATCAAAAAACACATTATAGTATTTGGCTACAGTTTCTGCTTTTGTTCTTTGCAAAAGTATTTCGCTAAATATCAATTCATAATTTGAGATATTATCTCTTCTCCAAGGAAAATCACGTTTGTTAGTTTCAAACCAATCCAATAATACGTTACGAAAATATTTTATTTTATTCTTATTCCACATATACTATGTTATTTCCTCTCTGTTTTACTTCCCAGTAATAATCCGCTTTATTTCATTTAATTTGTTCAGCGCATCAATCGGCGTCAGGTTATTCACATCCAGCCCTTTAATCTCGTCGCGGACTTGTTCGAGCACCGGGTCATCCAGTTGGAAAAAACTGAGTTGATAGCCCTCGCGTTGCGTGGCAATTTCGCCGACAGGTTTGGCAATGCCGTTTTGGCGGTTATCATTTTCGAGCTGTTCGAGGATTTTTTCCGAACGTTTCACGATGCTTTGGGGCATTCCCGCCATTTTAGCCACGTGAATACCAAAGCTGTGCGCGCTTCCGCCCCGCTCCAATTTTCGCAGGAAAATGATTTTTTTGTCAATTTCTTTTACCGAGACGTTGTAATTTTTTATCCTTCCAAATGAATTTTCCATCTCGTTCAGCTCGTGGTAGTGTGTGGCAAAAAGCGTTTTTGCTTTTGCGTTCGGGTGTTCGTGGATGTATTCCACAATCGCCCAGGCAATGGAAATTCCGTCGTACGTACTCGTTCCGCGTCCAAGCTCGTCGAAAAGTACCAAACTCCGGTCGGAAAGGTTGTTTAGAATACTCGCCGCTTCGTTCATTTCCACCATAAAGGTACTTTCTCCCTGGGAAATATTGTCGCTTGCTCCTACACGTGTAAAAATTTTATCCACCACACCGATTCTGGCACTTTCGGCAGGTACGAAACTCCCAATCTGTGCCATTAGCGTGATAAGGGCAGTCTGGCGAAGCAGTGCTGATTTACCAGACATATTTGGACCTGTCACTATGATGATTTGTTGCGATTTTCCGTCGAGGAAAACATCATTTGCCACGTAACTTTCGCCGATGGGAAGCTGTTTTTCAATCACCGGATGTCGTCCTTGTCTGATGTCCAGTTCATCGCTATCGATAATTTCAGGGCGGACGTATTTGTTTTCGTTGGCTGCGCGGTAAAAGGAGAGCAGGCAGTCCAATTGAGCAACCAAATTTGAATTTAGCTGAATGGCAGACACATAGTCCAGTAAACTCAAAATCAGTTCGTTGAAAATACGGGTTTCGATGGCTTGTATTTTCTCTTCGGCACCAAGAATTTTCTCTTCGTATTCCTTCAATTCCTGCGTGATGTATCGCTCGGCACTCACCAGCGTTTGCTTGCGGATCCACGTTTCGGGCACCTTGTCTTTGTGCGTATTCCGTACTTCAATGTAATATCCAAAAACATTGTTGAATGCAATTTTTAGCGAGGGAATGCCCGTATTTTCACTTTCACGCTGCTGAATTTCAAGGAGATAGTTTTTACCTGAACGGGCTAATTTCCGTAATTCATCCAATTCTGCATCCACTCCGGATCGGATCACATCCCCTTTATTCAGCATAATGGGAGGCTCGTTCTGGATTTCCTTGTGAATTTTCTCAGAAATTAATTTACAGGGATTGAGCTGATCGGCAATTTTTTTTAACGTTTCATTTTCAGAGGCCGCGCAGTTTCCCCTGATAGGTTCAATGGCATTAAGAGCTACTTTCAGCTGGACTACTTCGCGCGGATTTATTCGACCCACAGCCACTTTGGAGATGATTCGTTCTAAATCACCTATTAGAGAAATTTGCTGTTCGAGCAACTGTCGAAGTTCTTTATCCTTGAAAAAATGCTCCACCACCGAATGTCGCTCCACGATGGGTTTCACGTCTTTCAGCGGAAATGCCACCCAGCGTTTCAGCAGTCGTCCGCCCATCGGGCTGATGGTTTTATCAATCACGTCCACGAGCGTTTTTCCGCCTTCGTTCATCGTGCCGTAAAGCTCCAGATTCCGCACCGTAAAGCGGTCGAGCCAAACGTAATGGTCTTCTTCTATGCGTGTGAGCTGCGTGATATGTCCCAGATGTGTGTGGTGTGTCAGGTCCAGATAATGAAGAATGGCTCCGGCAGCTACAATTCCGTTGGTCAGATTTTGCACGCCGAATCCTTTCAGGTTTTTCGTTTCAAAATGCTTCAATAGGCGGTCGTTGGCACTATCAGGAATAAAAGTCCAGTCTTCCAGGGCGTAGGTAAAATATTTTGTTCCAAAATGATTTTCAAAATCCTTCTTTTTTGTCCGGTCAAAAATAATTTCTTTCGGTGAAATGCTGCTCAGCAATTTATCCACGTAATCAATGGTGCCTTCGGCAATAAGAAATTCTCCTGTAGAAATATCAAGAAATGAAACGCCTGCCTGGTTTTTATTGATATAAACGCTTGCCAGAAAGGTGTTTTCTTTTTGCGTGAGCGTGGTATCACTATACGAAACGCCGGGCGTAACCAACTCCGTAACTCCGCGTTTGACGAGTGTTTTAGTGGTTTTCGGGTCTTCTAACTGATCGCAAATGGCTACACGACATCCGGCGCGCACCAATTTGGGTAAATACGTGTCCAGAGCGTGATGCGGAAACCCGGCCAGCTCCACCGACGAAGCTTTCCCGTTGGCTCTTCGGGTCAATGTAATACCCAAAATCTCGGATGCTTTGATGGCATCGGTGGAAAAAGTTTCGTAAAAATCGCCGCAACGAAACAGCAAAACCGCATCAGGATGCTTGGTCTTGATTTCGTTGAATTGCTTCATCATCGGGGTTTCAACAATTTGTGTCATATTCTTTTTATGGTTGATAAGTACACGTTTTGAAGTGTACAAGAAATTTTTAATTAATTAAAGTGGCTACAATTTGTAGTCAACTGAGTTAAAGTTCTATTTTTTTAGTTGTCCTAAAAATGCAGACAACTCAAAAACTATAAACTATCTTACTATAAACTATTGATCGCTTCCACCATTCTGCTCCATTCGTATTTTTGCTTTTCTAAACGTACGTTTTCGGTGAATTGTTCTAAACGTTTGTTTTCAAAAAAATCAACCAAAGCATCGGCTATGGCATTAACTTCCATGCTCACCACATAGCCCACTTTTCCGTGGGGAATGGTTTCGCTCAGTCCGCCCACATTGGTAACGAGCATCGGTTTTTCAAAGTTGTATGCAATCTGTGAAACACCGCTCTGAGTCGCTGAACGGTAAGTTTGTGCCACAATATCCGCAGAGTTAAAGTAGTATTGCACTTGCTGATCCGGGATAAAATCGGAATGAAGTACTATGTTTTCTTCCAGTGCGTGCTTGTGAATTATCTCCAGGTACGGCTCTTTTGCTTCGTAAAACTCTCCCGCAGCAATCAGTTTCACGGGATATTGACGAAGCCGGACATCGGCAAATGCTTTCAGCAACAGATCCAGACCTTTGTATTTTCTCACAAAACCAAAAAACAGAATATAGCGGAATTCCGGTTCTAAATCAAGCACTTTCAAGGCTTCACTTCGTGGCATAGGTGAGCCGTAATGGTCGTAAATAGGATGTGGCGAAAGTAGCTTCGGTGTGTTTTTCTTATCAAATTGGTTGATATCATCCAGCACTGATTTGGTCATCGCCACAAATCCATCCATTGCATTGACAAAATATTTCGGGAATAATTTGTCCAGTAAGGTCGGCTCGTGCGGTATCATATTGTGGATTAAAGCCAGGCATTTCGTGTTTTTCGATTTGCAGTTTCTGGCTATCGTGCCAAAACAAGGAGCAAAAAATGCCATCCAATAGCAGAAAATCACCTTGTCTGCCTTTTTTGCTTTAATTTCCTTGCCCACGCTAATCCAGTTCAGCGGATTGACTGAATTGATACGTCGGTGGATTTCCAGGTTATGCGTCGGCTTTTCGTCTGTAAACTGCGTTTTGCCCGGAAATAGAAACGACGGATACTGAAGAGTGAAAGTATAAATTTCCACGTCGTGCCCTTGCTGAAGGTACTCGTTTGCCAGCCGCTCATTGAATGCCGCCAATCCGCCCCGGTAAGGATGTGCAGTGCCAACAATAATTATTTTCATTTTTTTCAAGGCATTAGAGCTAAGACTAATAGACTGCTTCGCTACATGATTTTATCCAAAAATAGTTTTTTCTTAACCTACAAAAATAGCAAAATAAATAAAGGAATGAAAGTATTTGGAATAGAAGTTATTAACACAGTGAATTATAAGAATATAGAAGGTAGTATTTTCCAATTGGCACTTCTTTAAAACAAAAAAATCTCCAAAGAAATTTTCCTTAGAGATTTTTTTAATTAAAAAATATAGTATTATTCACTCAACTTATTCAGTCGCACACACTAAAAATCCCCCGAAGGGGGATTTAGGGGGCTCCTAATCATTCTCCTTCGCCTTAAAACTTTCCCAAACAAAGAAACCAATCAGAGCTAAGAAAGCTATAATAGCTACAACCTGTGCACCGGTTCCGCTTGGATCTGCCCAAACTTTCAAATCAAGTGCATCGCCTTTTCCGGTAATGAAAATAATCAAAGCTCCGATTACACCAAACAAAGCCGCTCCGGCAATAAATCCGGATGAAATAAGGATGGCGCGTTGGTGACGGGCATTGTTGAGTTTTGCGTTTTTAGTGCTTTTGTTGAACCAATGATTTAGAAGTCCACCGACAACAAGCGGCGTATTCAGTTGTAATGGAATAAACATTCCAAGGGCAAATGCTAGAGGAGAAATTCCTAACCAGTTTACCAGAATCGCAATAACTGCACCAATCCCGAGTAACATCCACTGTGCTCCTTGTCCCGACATAAGCGGTTCGATGATAGCGGCCATTGCGTTTGCCTGTGGTGCAATCATTGGATTAGGGTGAGTTTCTGTTGCTACAAAACCGTAAGCTTCATTCAAAATAAAAATTACAGCACCCACTGTAGCCGCAGAAACAAGTGTTCCAAGGAATTTGTAGGTTTCCTGTTTTGCTGGAGTTGTTCCAAGCCAGTAACCAATTTTTAAATCGGTTACAAAACCACCTGCCATAGATAATGCCGTACAGACTATTCCACCTATAATCAGACCACTGACCATTCCCTGCCATCCGCTCAAACCTACCGACACCAGAATTACGGATGATAAAATCAGCGTCATCAGCGTCATACCGGAAACCGGATTGGAACCAACAATGGCAATAGCATTAGCTGCAACCGTGGTAAACAAGAATGAGATTACTGTAATTGCCAGAAGAGCTACAACTGCCTGAAGTAATGTCACTTTTACACCAACAATCAGGAAAATAAATACAGCGACCAAAGTGAGGAACATAAACAACATCACAAAAGACATTTTGAGGTCTTTCTGTGTTCGTTCGGTTTTTGCTTCTTCGGATTGTCCTTTATTTTTTCCACCGATGGCCAATTTGAATGCACTTCCAATCACGCCCGAAGATTTGATAATGCCTATAATCCCGGCCATAGCTATAGCACCAATACCGATTGGGCGAACATAAGCCGCAAAAATCTGCTCGGCACTCAAGGCAGCGAAAGGATTTACACCACCACCCGAAGAAGCAACTAATGCGCCAATTTCATTCACCAACGGAATAAAAACCAACCACGAAAGTAGCGAACCTACCGTAATAATTAAGGCAAAACGGAGGCCTACGAGGTATCCAAAACTGAAAATCAATGCACTGACATTGAATTTAAGCACCATTTTGAATTTTTCTGCCAAAGCTTCACCTGCGGGAATGATGCGTGTATTAATTTCTTCGCTCCACAAACGAAAAGCTGAAAAACAAAAATCGAAAATACCTCCAATAAGACCACTTAAAACAAGAAGTTTCGCTTGATTTCCGCCCTTTTCACCAGTCATCAGAATTTCAGTAGTTGCAGTAGCTTCCGGGAAAGGCAATTTTCCGTGCATATCTTTCACGAAGTATTTTCTGAAAGGAATTAAGAATAAAATTCCCAAAAATCCACCCAGCAGTGATGAGAAGAAAATTTGCCAAAAATCGACCTGAATTTCAGGATATTTAGCTTGCAAAATGTACAATCCGGGGATGGTAAATACTGCTCCTGCCACGATTACGCCGGATGATGCCCCGATGGATTGAATAATCACGTTTTGGCCTAAAGCACCTTTTTTGCGAAATGCGGCCGATGCTCCTACTGCGATGATTGAAATAGGAATTGCAGCTTCAAAAACCTGTCCGATTTTCAAGCCGGAATAAGCCGCTGCAGCTGAAAAAATCACTGCCATCAGCAACCCCATCCCCACCGACCAGGGCGTAACTTCCGCAATCGGGGCATTTGCCGGCATCACCGGTTTGTACTCTTCGCCCCCTTTTAACTCTCTATAGGCGTTTTCCGGCAGTTCCACCGGTAGTTTGTTTTGTTCTTCCATTGAATACGAATTTTACGAATTATGCAAATTTAGTTTGTGTTATTTATTTAGGTATTTGGTTGGAACATTGAAGTCTCTTTAAACGAGAAAAGGATAATGTGTTTTATTCCCCAAATTTCCCCTTTAGGGGGTCAGGGGGCTATACATTATACTTGCACTCGACGCACCAACCACAAATTTCGGATTTTTGACGGTGAAAAGAGGTGTTTCAACTGAAATTTTGCCATCGTGTACAGCTACATTCCATTCTCCTTCGGGCAGTTCTACGTTTACATTCTTACGATTACCGTTGTAAATAACCAGGATATTTTTCCAGCTGTCGCCGTTGGCATTATTGGAAAGGGTAAATGCAACCACATTCGGAACGCCGAGTTCGATGAATTTCAGGTGTTTTTTCATCATGTCCAGACTTGTCATTCGGAAAGCTGGGTGTGCTTTTCGCAAAGCAATCAAACCTTGATAATAGGTGAAAATATCGTTGTAGGTCGTTTTATTGTTCCAGTCAATTTGATTGATGCTGTCCGGTGACTCGTAGGTGTTATTCACTCCCTTTTTATCCCGATAAACTTCTTCTCCGGCAAAAATAAACGGAATTCCTTGTGCGGTAAACACTACGGTTTGAGCGAGTTTGTTGAATTTTTGAATTTCAGCATCGGTAGCACCTGCCGGCTTTCGGCTGCGAAGTTTGTCTACCAGACACATATCATCGTGGCAGGATGCGTAATTGATGATTTGAGTGGGCGATGTGGCGTAAGGTTTATCCGTGTGAACGAGTTTTTTGTTGGTTACACCCGGAAAATCCGTTGATGCTGCTACGGCAAATTTAATTGCATTTTCCAGGCTGTCACGCCCCGCAACAAATCCCGGAAATTCGTTTGTCCAGTTGCCTTTCAGCGCATCGCGGATATCGTCACTAAACACGGCAATTCCGTTCAGCTGGCTCACGTTTTTCTTAACAGCGCGTTTTTCTTCGCCGAGTGGCGATGCAGCTGCAGTCCAGCCTTCGCCGTAAATGATGATTTTCGGGTTCACTTTGTCCAATGCAGCGCGAATGGCATTCATCGTTTCAATATCGTGAATTCCCATTAGGTCAAAGCGGAAACCGTCCACGTGATATTCTGTTGCCCAATACACCACGCTTTCCACAATGAATTTGCGCATCATCGCACGGTCAGATGCTGTTTCGTTACCACAACCGGAAGCATTGGACCAGGTTCCATCTTCATTAAACCGGTAAAAATAGCCCGGTACGAGCAGGTTCAAATGACTGTCTTCGCCTACGTAGGTGTGATTGTAAACCACGTCCATGATCACGCCGATTCCTTCGCTGTGAAGCGATTGAACCATCTGTTTGAATTCTTTGATGCGTGTGACAGGATTGGCAGGATCGGTTGAGTAACTTCCTTCGGGAACGTTGTAGTTTTGAGGGTCGTAGCCCCAGTTGTACTTGTTTTCGTTCAGTTTTGTTTCATCGATGGAAGCGTAATCATAAGCAGGAAGTAGATGAACGTGGGTAATGCCCAACTCTTTCAGGTGGTCAATTCCGGTTGCCTGCCCGGCAGCATTTTTAGTCCCTTTTTCGGTAAATGCCAGAAATTTCCCCTTATTCTGAATGCCTGAAGTGGGCGAAATAGAAAAATCACGCATATGAACTTCATAAATTACAGCGTCTGTTACATTCTCCGGAAGCACGTGCTTATCACTCTCCCAGCCTTCGGGATTGGTTTCTTTCATATCTACGACAGCCGCACGTTTTCCGTTAATTCCCACGGCTTTCACCCACATTCCGGGCGTTTCGTCCAGCCATTGTTCGCCCACTTTCACCTGGAAAGTGTAGAATTTTCCTTTCAAATCACCGTCCACTTTGGTAATCCAGGTGCCGTTTTTGGATCGTTTCATATCCTTCATTTCGTAGGCTGAGCCTTCCGAGCCGCTATCAAAAAGCAATAATTTTACTTCGTCAGCTGCCGGCGACCAGACGCGGAATTTTGAACTCTGCGGAGAATATGTTAATTCTAAGTCGTTGCCGTTGTAAACGGGATATTCGTCATACGATTCAAATTTTGTTGAACCGCTGCTGCAACTGACCAATAAACCTATTGCGAGTACCATAGAGATAAGTTTCTTCATGATGTTTTTATGTTTTTGAAAAATTAAACTTCAAAAATAATTTAAATTCGGCAATTATCCTAACCGCAGATAAAAAAGAACAACTATTTGTACGCAAACGGTTGTTAAATCAATAACAAAGGTATAACAAAACGAGGCAAATATGTTAATATTAATTAAAATTCACATATATAATTTCATAATTATGCTTTATAACATATATTTTACTATTTTTGCATCAAAATATTATTTAATTTTTTTAATCTAAAAGAAATATAAGTATGTTTACAGAAAAAATTGGCAACAACGCAGGACAAGTTTGGTCTGCTTTGTCAACCGGTGAATTAGAAGTAAAAGCTGTTAAAAAAGCTACAAAATTAACTGAAAAAGATTTGAACCTTGCTCTTGGCTGGTTGGCTCGTGAAGGAAAAGTATCTTTCAGAGAAGAAGAAAAAGAATTATTTGTTTCATTAGCTTAATGAACAATTATACTTAAAATAAAAAAGCGGAGAAGTGCTGAACTTTTCCGCTTTTTTTGTATCTAAAAATCAATTTGATTATCTACATCCCGGATTTGTTTGTTTTTTTTTGTGCTTCCGCCATTCAAACAGTTTGACAAAAATTAAAATCGCTATCAGGATAAAAATAACAGCAACTACCACCGGGAAAAAAAGTGCAGTTAAGGACGAACCCAGCGCAGCCACATTTTCTCCGGTAGAAACGACCGGATTTGCTGTGCCGGCAGTAAATTTACTTGACGTAAGCCTTGAAAGCACACTTCCGCTCTGCATGGTTGCAGCTGCGCCACCTCCTACCACAAATCCCATAATCCATTTCATCAGTTCGTTGTCCACCGGAAGCACCGAGGTCATGAGTAATGTACCTGCACCAACGGCCAACGGGGTGGTTACCGTATCCAGCAGATTATCCACAAACGGGATGTAATAGGCCAGCACTTCCACTACAGCGGCGGTTCCAAAGCTTATCATAGCCGGCCAGCTCCCCAGCCACGAAAAACTTTCAGTCAAAGGAATGATGTTAAAGTGAGCAGCAACGCTGGCAACCAGCATTGGAATAAATACACGAAAGCCGACGCTCGCACTCAATCCGATACCCAAAGCTACTGCTGCTAAAATTTCTCCGTTCATAGTTCGGCAAATTTATATAAAATTTTGAAAATCAAGAACTATAAAGGCAATATTTAAGCCAAAAATTTCAAATAACGATGGAATGGATTTTTGGGAAATGGTAAAAATCTCAAAGTATCGACTCCGAAATCAACGGTTTTTCACTTTTTCTTTCAGCAATGCCAGGTCAATTACCTCAGTAATGTCTTTTACGTAGTGGAACTTCAATCCTTTGAGATAAACGGGTTTTATTTCCTCGATGTTTTTTCGGTTTTCTTCACTAATGATAATATCAGTGATTCCTGCACGCTTGGCTGCAAGGATTTTTTCCTTGATACCTCCAACCGGAAGTACTTTTCCGCGCAGCGTGATTTCACCGGTCATAGCAATATTATTCCGGACTTTCCTTTTGGTAAATGCTGATACCAACGCTGTTGCAATAGTTATACCTGCCGATGGACCATCTTTTGGAATTGCTCCTTCAGGAACATGTACGTGAACGCTGTTTTCTTCGAATATTTTCGGATCAACTCCCAAATTATCCGCATTTGCCTTGATGTACTGAAGAGCCAGCATGGCCGATTCCTTCATCACGTCGCCCAGATTTCCGGTAAGAGTCAGAGCTGTATTTTTGCTTGGACTCAGACTGCTTTCGATGAAAAGAATGCTTCCGCCAACGCTTGTCCACGCCAGACCTGTAACCACGCCCGCATATTCGTTTCCTTCGTATTGCTCACGGCTGTAGGTTGGGATGCCAAGATAGTTTCTTACGTCTTCAGAAGTCAGTTCTACGTTGTATTTGTCGTTTGTAGCTACTTTCAGCGCCACTTTCCGCATCAATCCAGCAATTTTCCGATTCAGCTCACGCACACCCGATTCGCGTGTGTATTGATCGATTACCTGCTGAGTCACTTTTTTATTGAGAATGAATTGTTCGGTACTCATTCCGTGGTTTTCAAGCTCTTTTGGAACCAGGTGACGCGATGCAATTTCCACTTTTTCTTCCTGTGTGTAACCACTCACTTCTATCAATTCCATTCTATCCAGAAGTGGACGCGGAATCGAATTCAAATTATTTGCTGTTGCAATAAAAAGCACTTTTGACAGGTCGAAATCCACATCAAGATAATTATCGTGGAATGCATTATTCTGTTCCGGGTCAAGCACTTCTAATAAAGCCGATGACGGATCGCCTTTGTAGTTGGCATTTATCTTGTCCACTTCATCGAGTACAAAAACCGGATTTGCTGAGCCTGCTTTTTTGATGTTTTGCAAAATACGTCCCGGCATGGCGCCTATGTAGGTACGTCGGTGTCCTCTAATTTCAGCTTCATCGTGCAGGCCGCCAAGCGACATACGTACATATTTCCTTCCAAGCGCCGTGGCAATGGATTTTCCAAGTGAAGTTTTTCCAACTCCCGGAGGACCGTACAGGCAGATGATCGGCGATTTCATATCACCTTTCAATTTCAGCACGGCAAGATATTCCAATATTCTTTCCTTCACGGTTTCCATGCCGAAATGGTCTTTTTCAAGTACCTTTTTGGCATTTCTAAGGTTGAAACTGTCCCTGGTATATTCACCCCAGGGAATTTCCAGCATAGTTTCCACATAGTTCACCTGCACAGTGTACTCGGGCGAATGCTGGCTGATTCGTTCAAGTTTTGTAAGTTCCTTTTCAAAAAACTTAGCAACAGTTTCGGTCCATTTTTTTGATTTGGCACGCTCTCTGAAATCCTGTAAATCGAGTTCAGGTGACATTTCTCCCAGCTCATTCTGGATGGTTTTCATCTGTTGCTGTAAGAAATACTCACGTTGCTGCTGATCGATTCCTTCTTTCACTTTATTCTGGATAGAAGTTTTTATTTCTATCATCTGTGATTCGCGGTTGAGCAGATTCAGCAGTTGATAGCCACGTTCCATTACTTCGTCAATTTCGAGTAAACGTTGTTTCTCTTCTACGCTCAAACCAAAATTGGCGCAAATATAATTGATGAGGAAAACGGGATTTTCAATATTTCGGATGGCAAAAGCCATTTCAGGAGGCACAATACCTGAACTTTCAATAATTTTAACGGCTAAATCACGTATAGAAGATACGAGGGCGATAAAAGATTTGTCGGAAGTATCCGGCAGCGACTCCACCATCGGATTAATTTTTGCCCGCATAAAGGGCTTGTTGGAAACCAGATCGCCCAGCATGAAACGTTTTTTTCCCTCCAGAATAACGGTGGTTGTGTTGTCGGGCATTTCGAGGATACGGATAATCTGCGCCGCCACACCCGTTTTGTAAAGATGGTCGATGGTGGGATCTTCTACCGATTTATCAATCTGCGTACATGCACCCAGCAAGCCGTCGTTGGCCTGTACCTGGCGAATCAGACGCAGAGATTTAGGGCGTGCTACCGAAACGGGAACCAGCACACCCGGATAAATTACGATATTTCTCAATGGAAGTATCGGCAGTACATCACCGGGATTCAGCATTACATCTGTTGGATTTGAATCCAGAGAAATAATCGGCATTACTTCCGAATGGGTCATCATTTCGTCAGTCAAAAGTTTATCAAATCGTTTGCTCATCTGTCTTTTTTTCCTTCTTTCTGTATTAATTTTAAATGTAATGCCAAAATGTCATATTTTTAAAATTAACTAAACAATCAAAAATATTCCAAGTTGTTGATTTACTTTTGATTGCAGGTTGTTTTGATTATTTTGTCTTTTATAATTCAATAGTTGTGCCAAAGCACATCAGGTTTTCAGTGCGAGATATGAGATGACAAAAAACTACAAGCCGTGAAAGCCTGTAGTTTTTATTTTTAAAAAAAGCATTGACATATTAATGTCTTGTAATCTCCACTTTTTTTGTAGCCTCCTGGTGTTCGTTTCTGTATTTTACCCTTTCAATCATTTTTTCAGCAAGGCTTCTGAATGCTTGTGCTGTAATGGTGTCCTGCTTTGTTGCAACAGGAGCTCCATCATCACCGCCTTCCCGAATAGATTGCACCAACGGAATTTGTCCCAAAAGAGGTACGTTCAATTCCTCAGAAAGTTTTTTTCCTCCATCTTTTCCAAAGATAAAATATTTGTTTTCGGGAAGTTCGGCGGGAGTAAACCAGGCCATATTTTCGATAATTCCCAGGACCGGGACATTTACTTTATCGCCCATAAACATGTTGATTCCTTTGCGGGCATCAGCCAGAGCCACTTCCTGCGGTGTGGTAACTGCTACCGCTCCGGTGATTCCCATAGTTTGCACAAGTGTCAGGTGAATATCGCCGGTGCCGGGAGGCAAGTCCATGATAAAATAATCGAGTTCGCCCCAGCGAGCATCAGTGATCATTTGTTTCAACGCATTACTGGCCATGCTTCCACGCCATACGAGGGCTTGGTTTGGATCCACCAAAAACCCAATAGAAAGCATTTTTACGCCGTATTTTTCGAGCGGTAAAATGGTCTGTTTTCCATCTTCTTCTTCCACAAACAGCTCTGCGTGCTCTTCTCCAAACATCTTAGGGAGCGAAGGACCGTGAATGTCTGCGTCGAGAAGTCCTACTTTATAGCCGAGAGAAGCCAGCGAAATGGCCAGGTTGGTAGAAACAGTAGATTTCCCCACACCGCCTTTCCCGGAGAAAACAGCGATGATATTCTCTACATTAGGGAGAATAGAAACCGGTTTCGGTTTCGGCTGTTCCTTAGTGATAGCTTTGATATTGCCTTTGATGTCAACATCTTCGCTGATGTATGTTAAGATGGCTTGTTCGGCCGCTTTTACTACTGATTTGGAAAACGGATCGTTCGGTTTTTCAAATAAAATCGAAAAACTCACTTTGTTTCCGTCAATCCGAATGTCGTCCTGCACCATATTCATCTCTACGATGTCTTTCCCGGTGCCGGGATAACGCACATTTTTCAGTGCTTCGAGTATTAAATTTGGATATAAACTCATATTATCATTTACTATTAACAATTAGTATTTGGAAAATCAACCAATCAACCAATCAACTATTTAACCAACACGCTTGTCTCGTTTAAAACTTCGATATGGATCCGGCTCAATATCTATTTCAGGTTCTATAAGCGATATGTCCCGGATAGGTTTGAAACGGATATATTTAATGGCAATACCTCGCTCCAGCCATTGTTTTTCGTAGTAAGTTTTAATACTCAAAATGTGGCTGAGATTTGAATCGGCATAAATATCTTCAATCAATTCCTCCACCGGAAACTCGTTTTCCAGCACCATTTCGCGGGTGTAGGTGAACATAAAATTGCTGTCAGTTTTCAGATGAATAACTCCATCCGCACACAAAAAGTTCAGATATAATCGGATAAAATTGGTTGCGGTAAGTCGTTTTGTGGTTTTTTTCATCTGTGGATCGGGGAATGTGAGCCAAATTTCGCTGACTTCATTTTCTCCGAAAAAATGATGAATCATCTCAATATCGGTACGTATAAAGGCAACATTTTTCATTCCCGATGATGCTTTGGCACCGGTCCAGATACGGGCTCCCTTTATGTCAACTCCTATGTAATTTTTGTCAGGATACTGCTTTGCCAGTTCTACCGTATATTCACCTTTTCCGCAACCCAATTCAAGCACGATGGGATTGTCGTTTTTGAAGAAAAGTTCGTTCCATCTTCCCTTTATTTCAAATCCGTCGCCTTCCAGCAACACCCTTGAAGGAACTTGAAAAACGTGTGGAAAAGTTTCCAACTCCGCAAATTTGGCTAATTTATTTTTTCCCATTTTTTTAAAAAATTAGAAATAAGAAGGCAGAAATTAGAAGGCAAGAATCTGAGATAAATATCAGATTAGAAAACAACTCAAAGCCGAAAACTTCAACACTCTAAAAACCAGTTACACTTTACTGTTCAACTATTTAACTTTTTCCACTCTCAGGCCAATCTCCTTTATTCCGGTCAGTATAGAATCCCGCATACCGTGACCGATTTTTATCTGATAAGTACCGCTGTCGGACAAGAGGATGTTTTGTTTGTAGAAAACAGGCATCTCTTTTAAGGCATTTCCTGTTCCCAGCCATTTTCCGAAATCATCGGCCAGGTAGCACTCAACGGTGTCATGCTTTACAACACCCTTTGAGTCGGTATTTTCCAGAAACATCCAAAAATTTTGGTAGGGATAGTTTCCGAAATGGCGCACGTGGAGAAACACATCGTAGTGTGAAAGTGTATCTTGAATCTGGTAGTCAAATGCCAGCACGCTGTCTTTGTCCCAACCGTTTGCAGGCAGTTGGCGGTAGCTGAAAAACACCTCGTTCTGATTGCACGAAACGAAGCTGACTGCCAAAAGAAGCCCAACAAAAAACCTACTTGCCTTCATTGTTTTTGGAATTGTTATTGTTGTTTCTCGGCTGATTTTTAGCGTTGTTTCCGCGCGGTTTTCCTTTGTGTCGTTTGGAAGAATTGGTGCTCTTCTGCTGTCCGTCAAAACGGTTTACGCTGTCCTGTCCCACTGCATTTTCATATTCCGCTTTTTTCTCCTTCACATCTTGCAGTTCTTCCAGGTGATCGGGTCTGTGTCCTTTTTTATTCATCCAGATAATAGCTTTCGCACGGTCGGCATGAATGGTGACCAAATTGGCAGGAAAGTGCTTGTCAGTCGAATAGGTGATCATCGCCTTAAAAATGTCGGTTTTGAAATGGTAGTAAGTACCAACGGAAGTTTCCAGCTCAATTTCACGTGAAGGAAGCTCTTTCTGTGCATCCAGGTAGCTGTCCAGCTCGAAGTTGAGGCAGCACTTCAGCTTACCGCACTGTCCGGCCAGTTTCTGAGGATTCAGCGAAAGGTCCTGATAGCGGGCAGCGCTGGTAGATACGGTCTGGAAATTTGTCAACCAGCTTGAACAGCAGAGTTCGCGTCCGCACGGACCAATTCCGCCTATGCGTCCGGCTTCCTGGCGCGCACCGATCTGTTTCATCTCGATACGCACATGGAAAGTCTCAGCAAAAACCTTGATAAGCTGACGGAAATCCACCCGTTCGTCAGCAATGTAATAGAAAATTGCTTTATTTCCATCGCCCTGATATTCCACGTCGCCGATTTTCATATTGAGCTTCATGCTTTCGGCAATCTGGCGTGCTTTAATCATCGTTTCCTGCTCTTTTGCCTTGGCTTCGTGGTATTTGTCCATATCCGCCTCGCGGACTTTGCGGTACACTTTCCTGATTTCGTATTTGTTCAGGTCGATGTTGTATTTCTTCATTTGGAGCGTTACGAGCTTTCCGACGAGCGTAACCTCGCCAATATCGTGTCCCGGCGAGGATTCCACAGCGACCATATCGCCTTTGAAAAGGTCGAGTTTATTCACGTTTTGGAAAAATCCCTTGCGGGTATTTTTGAACTGAACTTCCACTAAATCAGTGTCTTTCACTGTTTCCGGCAGGTCGCTCAGCCAGTCGTGGACGCTTAATTTTTTATCTGAAGTATTGCTGCACCCTTTGCAGCTAACGCAAGGGGTGGCGTTATATTGATTGGTGTCCATTTATTATATATATTAATCGGCTCCTGAATCCTCCAAAAGAGGATGCCGGAGCTTCGGAATTATTATAGTTTCAATATGCGGCTGTCCGCAAGTTGATTTTTATCTTCGTTTTTCGGCAATCATGCTATTTCCTTTTCAACAGCATGATAATTTTCAAAACTAAATCGAAAAATACCATTTTTGCATTGACATTTTGCTCAATGTGGCGTTCTGCCATAGAAAACTCAGCCACTATTTCTTCCACGTTCATCTCGTTGATAAACGGTGAGAAATTGGTGGAAAAATTGGTTTCGTAATCGGTCATGTAATTCAGTTCGGGATGTTTCAGGTTGTAAATATAATTTTCCCGAACCATGTTCTGCGAATATGCCAGAAAATGTTTCTGCCTTTCACGTCCCACATCAGCAGAAGCCATCTCGTCTGCCCACGATTTCAATGTTTTCAGCGAAGCATGGTCTTTGTTATTCCCAACCCTCCATGCCAGGCGCATGATTTCAACAAACCGGTCGTAATTCTGCCTCTGTTCCGCGCTGTCGTTTAGTATTTTCCTGGCATTCAGCAGGCTGCCTTCGGAGATACGTGAAGCATTATGAATATCGGACTCCGATTTCTCAGGATATAACCTGCCAAGCGCTTCCGCTATTTCTGTTTCGCCCAATCGGGGAATTTTCACATGCTGCGTACGCGAAAGAATGGTTGTGATAATTCGGTCCGGATTATTTGAAACTAACAGGAAAACCGTAAATTCCGGCGGTTCTTCCAGAATTTTCAAGAGCTTATTGGCGCACGATTCGTGCATCAGTTCCGGAAGCCAGATAATCATCACTTTGTATTCACTTTCGTAGGTTTTCAGGTTCAGCTTGCGGATGATTTCTGAACTTTCGTTGGAGTAAATCATCCCCTGCTTAGCTCCATCGCCGATTTTTTCGTACCAGTCGTTCACGCTGAAGTAGGGGTCTTGGATGAACATTTCCCTAAATTCGGCGAGAAAATCGTCGCACACCACGGTTGATTTTCCGGGAGGCTTGATGACGGGGAATACGAAATGGAGGTCGGGGTGCGCCAGCCGGCTGTACTTCGCGCAAGAGGGGCAAACGCCGCACGCATCTGTTTCCGAGCGCTGCCTGCAGCAGATGAACTGGGCATACGCCGCGGCCAGCGCCAACTTGCCTACGCCGGGTTCACCGTGGAGCAGCTGGGCATGCGGAATCCGCCTGTCGCGCACCGAGCGGATAAAGCGGTTCTTAATCTCTTGCTGGCCTATGACGTCTTTGAACAATTTGTGTGCAGTTAAATGGTTGAATAGTTTATTGGTTAACAGCCTATCAACCTATTCTCTATGCAAAGTTAATAGATTTATGGGTTAATTCCATATTTTTTGAGGAATTTTAAAAAACAAAAGCCCAATATTTTGAAACACTGGACTTTTGCAGGAATTTAATAATTATGTCTTTTCAATAATTGCAACGATGAAGACAACTTAATATCATTCAATACTTCCATGCGAGTTCTCGAAAACACCACCTCTTTCTACTTCAAACATGCCAGTAGAACGTATATCCAGCACTCCGTTGTTTTTAATAATTAGTTTCCCTCCTGATTGCACCCTTACATTGCAATTCAGTATCTTGCTGGAATCTAACGTAAGCGTGCCGCCCGAAGCAACTATAACTCTTGATAAACCACCCATTGTAATTCTCGCATTGTTATTTATAGTTAGGGAGGCACCGGCCTGGATTATCAAGTTGCCACAAATAATATGATCGCTATTCCATACTGTATCAGTCAGTATAGTAGTTTCTGGATAAAAATATGGATGTGCCAAAGGCATACAATACCCAAATTCATTCATTGGTCCCAGATTAGGATTGGAATCATCGCCATCCGGTTCGTCTGGAGCACAAGGCGGACAGTGTGGTGGTTTAGGGCCGATACCCCAGTTGTAGTATCCATCTCCGTCACGGTCTTCGCAGATGATATCTGCATCGGTGTAGTTGAGGCTTGTGATTGGCGGCATAGGTATTGATGTTCCCGAAAATTGGTTCATGTTGTCAGCAAGAACATAAAAGTAATGCCCCCATGATGTGCTGTTTTTAAAGATAAAATACGTTTGTCCTATCCGCGGATCATTCTCGCCGATTGTGATATCGTCCATAGATTGGTTTTGGGACATATTGGCATAAAAAACAGTATCTCCTTCTTTTATCGCACCATATCCAACTAATGACATGGCATGACCCCATCCCCATACCACGCCAGCTAAAATACCTTTCTTAATAATTTTATTTTTTAGTGTATCAAGAGGATTAGCGTATATTTGTGGGCTGATTGCTTCTGTGTTTGATATAAAAATTCTTTCATAAGGGATACTACAAACACTGTCACAGTTGCTGTTCGTTTGTGTATATTTAAAGCAATTTTCATTTACAATTCCGTTAGACACAATATAGTTTAAGGCATTAATAGGTAATCCCCCGCTACAACTGCCAGGTGCACAAGATACAATTTGCTGTTCTGATAAATCCAAATCTAATTTATGGTTGTAATATAAATTGACTAAACTTTCAACAGCTCCAACAGCTGAAAAAGCCCAGCAACTACCACAAGCACCCTGATCTTTCCATGGTGTAGTCCAATCAACGCCATGCCTATTTCTCCAATCAAATTCATTTACATAATTAGAATTTGTATTTGTTTGGCTGTAATCGGAATCTGGATTTAGTTCAAAAATGCCACCTATATAGTACTCGGCGCCACCTAAATCAGGTAAAACGCCACCAAATGCCGCTTTTTTTTCTTCATAACTTTTTTTGGAAAAATCTGTAATTCCTGCAACCCAAAGAGCTTTGCGCTCTCGCAGATTATTATTGATAATCATAATTTTGTTGGACATCGATTCCATTCGCTGAGTTGAAGATACCTCTTTATTCGAAATATTTATATTAAGATTTTTCAGCACAGCATTAATAATTTCCACTCTTATCTTTATTATATTGAAAGAAGCAGAGATATTCGTGCTTTCTAATGCTTATGAAATAAAATGATCTTGTCCATTTACAGCCAAAAGTGGTGAACTTTCGTATATAAGCAAATCATAACCATGAGTATCCGTTAGCAAAATTCTAACATAACCAGAGTTATTCGAAAATTCTGTCAATCCTGAGGCAGATACTGTTTTTGAGTGTAGGCCTGCTGGATCTACAGTGGCAATAATTGTATTTTTTGTGATTACAGAATCTGCCGTTATGATTTTTTACGCAATCAAAGTAGTAGCATTCAAAAGTAACACAGCCGTATAAAATATTATTTTTTTCATTTCCTGATAAATTTTAAGTGATGAGAACGGTTGTCTGCATCATATAACTTAATAATATGCAAGCCCTTATTCAAAAATCTCAACTGTATTTCGTTCGGGTTTTTCAACTTTCTCTTAAAATAAACTTTTTGTCCCGATATGTTGAAAATTTCTATTTGTGTAATCATCCTGCCGAAAGAATGAATTGCAGTTTCCCCGTCCGAAACTTGAATAGAGAAATCTGAATCGTTTATCGCATTCAATCCAGTATGTACAGGCAAGCCTAAGATTGAACCAATTTCCTGCCTGTCGCTATCATCATAACTGCATTTTGCGAAAAGCGGATTTTGATAGATCGGTGTCCCGTTTTGAGAGACGCAGAGCAGCTTCATGCCACCTCCGGTTTTAGGTAAGCCGTTACAGAGCAGTCCATACATGCTTCCAATCCCTTCAATCCAAGTATTGACTGCGCTTTCGTCTTCGAGCGACCATTTCAATTGTATTCTTTTTTTTATTACTTCATTAACTATTATTTCATCAACAACGGCGTATAGTGAAATTTCAGTTCCGCCAGTATCAGTTATGGCAATCATCTCGCCGTTTTCAATAGAAAAATCATACAATAGATGCTCATGCAAAAGATTTTGTCTAATAAAGAATATTTTTTGATCTTCTTCTCTTATCAACCCTCTAAATTTGTTTTTTATTCCTATATTAGAAAAAACTTTCTTATATTCTCTTTCATTATAAGTAGAATCATTTCTGATGGTAATCTCCTCAGTACCAATACAGCAAATAGTTTGTTGCGGCATTTCGCCGCTGCCGCCAGCTAAAATTGTTCCATATTCTAACACAGACCAAGTACTGTTTGTCTTTACAATTGTATTTTGGGCACCCGATTGCAGGATTATATAAAATACGGCACTAAATACAAAGCTAATCTTTTTCATTTTTCTCCTCCGCTTTTTATTCGGTTAATATCATCCGTTTCACATCCACTTCTTTTCCATCAGCTATCAGCGCGTAGAGGTAGATGCCGGCAGAAAATTTTGAGCCCTGTATGGTTTCGCTCCCTCCGCCTCGTTCATTTACCGTAATCTGCTTAACCTGTTTTCCGTTCATATCGTAAATGCAGAGAAGCGCTGTGTTTATTTCTTTGGGCAGATAGTATTTTATCTGTGTGGATTGAGAGAATGGATTGGGAGAGTTCTGGTAGAGAGATGCGGATGCTTGCAGACTATTTAGTTCATTGCCGGATGCGCTGACAGCCGACGAGAATGAGGGAGAGGTATTCTTGGCAGGAGCTGAGGCCGTCAGCCGTGCATTCAGGGCGTCAATCTGGTTCTGCTGCTCTTTTACGGCATCCAGCAGCAAAGGTATCATCCCGATGTAATCCAGGCTCTTCATTCCGGCTGAGTCTGTATATACAAGTTCGGGAAACAGTTTTTCTACCTCTTGGGCTATTAATCCAAACTGTTTGCGCCCGAGAGTTGCCGGGTTGCTTTTAGGGTAGAATGCCGGCATGGAAGTGATGCCGCCTTTTTCATCAAATACCGCTTCTTTTTTCAAAACCGGCTCTTTTACTTCTTTAAATGTATAGCTGACGCTTCTCAGCTGCCTTAATTTAGTCAGGGAATGAGGTATCTCGGCAATATTTTCTTTCAGGCGCTCATCAGACGACTGAATGATGGTGCCGTTTACTTTCAACTGATGATTTGTTCCGTAATAGCCAATTTCTAATGCTGCGTCGGGAAAGTTGTTTAATATTCCTACATTTCCGTTTGCTCGCACTGTAAAAGTACCATAGTTCCCAGCCTGCAAATGCAATAATCTCGGATTGTCAGGAGAATTGGATAGAATTATGCCATTTATTAACGTGTGGAACGACGGTAGAGCTGATGAAGATGCGTTGATAACATACAGATCACTTCCCGATATACTACGGTCAGCGCTAAAGATTTTTGAAGTTCCCCAAGTGAGCGTACCTCCGTCGCTATTGACGCTAAATTGTCCCAAGGCGAAATGACAGGTAATGGAAACAAGAGCTAATAAGTAAATTTTTTTTATAGTTTTGATTTTAAAATGATTAGACATAAGATGTTTTAATGGCAAACATAATGATTATATCTCAATTAAAATGTTAATATATTACAAATATCACAAATATTGTGTAAATAAATTTTTTTACTGGTGTTTTTTTAGTAATAAACGGCTTTATCTATTTTTCCCACACATGCAGCCGCCTTAAAAAAAATCCGGCAGAACTTAATTCTGCCGGATTTTTTAAGTATCTTATTTCGAAAAAAATTTTACTTCACAATTTCCAAAAATGCCGCATCGGCCGCATATTTTGCAAATTCCAGATCGGTCAACGCTTTTTTAGCGAAGGTGCTGTTGCGCTGGATGGCAGTGCGGAGATTGCTGTAAACCGCGTCTCGGTCGTTGGTGCGGGCACCGATGATAGCACCCAGGTAAGCTGTCATGGCGTTTGGATTAGCCACGGCAGCCAGCGTGCGGCGCGCCGCGTTGTAATCACTGCTCAGGATTTGAGCCAACGCGGCATTGTTGGAGTTTACGCTGCTTAGTGTGCTTTGAGCTTTTGCGTAGTCACCTTGAACAATGTAGCTTGTTCCAAGAGCGGCATTCAGGTTTCCGGTAGTTCCGGCCGCTTTCCCGAAGTAAGCTTGTGCATCTGCTGCGTTTCCTTTTGTCAGGCTTACCAAACCTAAGTTGTAGTTGGCGTCCGGTGAAGCAGGATCAAAGCTGAGTGCTTTTTTGAACAATGTTTCAGCTTCGTTCAGTGCATCCTGCTCGTAGCGAACAACACCCATGTTGTTGTAACCGCGTGCATCCTGTGGATATTGGTCGATGAATTTTTCGTAAATAGCTGTTTTTTCTCTGTAAGAATTTACCAGAGTACCGGCGTAAAGCAGTTCTTTCTCGTTCAATGCTGATGGATTGTTATTTGCCAGGCTTAAAATTTCAGCATCTGATTTTCCGGTCACGTCCACAGTCATGTTCAGGCGTGAACGACGAAGTTGTGGAAGAATTTCGCTTGCCACTTCCTTAAATGCAACAGAAAGGTTTTTGATTTCGAGTTCGCGTTGTTCAGGATCCTGGTACATGGAAAGCACGCGCAGAATCAGTTCTTTGTCCTGGATATTGGAAGCTTCCATCATTTTTTGGAAACCGTCCCAGTCTTCAGCCGTAAATTTGCTGTCGATCGTAACGTCGGCCTGCAGTTTTTTCAATTCTTTATTGAGGTAGTCAGCAGTAACTTTTTGACGTTTTTCAGCCAGGTTGGTGTTCAGTTCGATAGCACCGTCCGGAGAAGCATAACCAAGTACTTCCAGTGTAGTGATTTCTTTGTTTTGAGCATCGCGGGCTTCTTTTACTTTTTGGTTGAATTCTACGATGTCAGATTTATTTAACTCGGTATTGCGTAGTTGAGCCTGTTGAATCAGGAATAGAATGTCAGCGTTTTGAGTTTCCTGCGTGATGCGTTGGAAAAGATCGGGAGCCACAGCAGTTTTGATCTCATCTGACGATATAGAAGCCAGTTGAGAAGTTGCAATTACTCCGTCAGCTACTTTCACAGCCGGAATTTTGTACGATTTTTTTCCCCGTTTCACATCAAAGTTAAGGAAAAGTTCAGATTTAGCCATGTCAGGAGTGTACACAAACGACGGGCTGATAGAATACGTTCCACCCATTGCGTAGTTAATTGCCTGATTATTGCCGAGCACTTTTTCGCCCTGGAATGTTTTAGATTCACTAGCCGCTTCGTTTCCGTTGTATTTCAGTACCGGTGTCACTGTTACTTCAGCCTTTTTGTTGAAATATTTCTGTGGGAATGTTCCGGTAACAACCGCATCCACTTTTCCACCGTTTACTTCCAGCGGGCTGGGAGTAGTTTTGAAGTATCTAGCATCCAAAGCAGTCATGTTTTTATTACATGACGTAAAAACCAATGCAGACATGATTGCTGCAAAAAATAAAAGTTTCTTGTTCATAACGACTTCTTAGTATGTTTAATTAATTGATATTTTCTTGTGCAAAATTACCTATAATATCTCATTTTCATTTAACTTTTTTCTGTTTTTAGCCATTTTTATTGTATAAAAAATGAAATTAACATTTAATAGTTTTTATTGTTAAAAGCCTGAACATTTTAGCTTTAAATTCACAGTTTCTTCTATCTTTGCGATTCTGACTTTATAGACTGAATATTTTTTTTTATTCAAAATAACATAGCAACAAAATGAATTTTAATCAATTATATTACTATACCGGCATTCTGAGAGCATCCTTGCGCCCTCGCAGGCTCGCCAATGCCTTGAAATTGTGGCTTTCGTACCGGCTTTCTACATTCGGAATTCTCACACGATGGAACACCAAACCGATGTTCATCTCCATCGAGCCTGTTAATATTTGCAATTTAAAATGTCCTGAATGCCCTGTGGGAGTGCGAACACATCACGTGAAAGCGGTGAATGTGGAATTTGAGACAGCAAAAAAAGTGCTGGATGAACTTTCGCCGACATTGATGCACGTGATTCTCTATTTTCAGGGAGAACCGCTTATCAACAAAAACTTCACCGGGTTGGTGAAGTATGCACACTCTAAAAAACTGCTCACTTCCACTTCCACTAACGCCCAGCTTCTCACCGATGAAAAAGCCAGAAGCATCGTAGAATCGGGGTTGGACAGGCTGATCATTTCGATGGACGGAACTACGCAGGAAACGTACGAAACGTACCGTGTGGGTGGGAAACTGGAAAAAGCAATCAAAGCAATAGAGTATGTGGTAAAATGGAAAAAAGAGCTGAAATCAGCTTCTCCGCTGGTGGAGATCCAATTTATAGTGATGAAAACCAACGAGCATCAGATGGATGAGATGAGGCAGTTGGCTGTGAAACTTCAGGCAGACAAGCTGACTTTCAAAACTGCCCAGCTTTACGACTTTGAAAACGGAAATCCGCTGCTCACCTCCATTGAGAAATACGCACGCTACGAAATTCGTTCCGATGGCAAATACCACATCAAATCACCGCAGAAAAACAGTTGCCGCAGACTATGGAACGGCGCCGTAATTAATTCAAGAGGCGAAGTGCTCCCGTGTTGTTTCGACAAAGACAGCTCGTTTGTTTTTGGAAAAATGGACAGCGAAAGTTTTGAAAAATCGTGGCACAGTACCAACGCTTACCGTTTCAGAAAAGGGATTCTGGAAAACAGAAAGCAGTATGAAATGTGCAGGAATTGCAGTGAAAGGTAAATTCTCATTCAAGAAGAGATAAACTAATTTCAGCAACAAATAACAAAAAATAAGCGTGCTGCATAAAACTGCACGCTTATTTTTATTTTGTTTGCCTGACAGGCAAAGAATGATTGTTAATTCATCGAAATATTAAACGGCATCAAGGCGAAAATTCCGTTCATGCTTTTTGCCTGCTCTATTTGTTTCATAATCTGGTAATTCTCATTTCCAATAGTTCTTTTCATGATTCTGGCTTCGGTATCTCCACCAAATTCTTTCAGAAGAGTGGTCATGAAATCCTCTTTTTCCGGATACGATTTGAGTGAGTAGCTTTCCAAACCGGCTTTTTTAGCCGCGATATTGATAGCATCGTTCAGTCCGCCCATCTCGTCAACCAATCCAAGACGTTTTGCATCCTCACCGGTCCATACACGTCCTTCGGCAATGGCTTTCAGCGAATCAACCTGCATGTTTCGTCCGTCGGCACAGCGCCTGGTAAACAGCTCATAACCCCGGTTAACCATGTTCTGCATGATGTTTCTTTCTTCGGGAGTAAATGCACGGTTGAGTGTGATGGCGTCACTTAGTTTGTTGGTTTTCACGCCGTCGTGTGTCAGCCCTATTTTTTTATTCAGCCCTTCGATGTTAGGAATTGTTCCAAAAATCCCGATGGATCCGGTCAGCGTATTTGGCTGAGCCAGAATAGTGTCCGCGTTGCAGGCGATGTAATATCCGCCGGAGGCGGCGTAGTCGCCCATGGATACAATCACCGGTTTTTCCTTCTTCAACTCGCTTATGGCGTGCCAGATCTGCTCAGAACCGTAAGCGCTTCCACCACCGGAATTGATGCGAAAAACAACCGCTTTAACCGATTTTTCATCCTTTACCTTATTGATGGTTTCAACTAAATCCTCAGAAACAATGCCTCCTCCGTCGCCCATATCAATGCCTCCTACGCCGTAAATAACGGCCACTTTCTCTTTCTTCATTTTTTCAGAAACAGTCACGTTGTTCATTTTGGCGTGTGAAAGCAGTTTCACGTCTTTTGCCTCTTTGGCGTTGGTAAGTGATTTGAGCACTTCTTTCATGCCATCGGCATAGGTCAGTGAGTCCACTAATTTGTTGGCCAAAATCTTTTCTGTTTCCGCAAATGTCATGTAATCATCGGCATACTTATTCAGTTGCTCAATGGATATTTTACGCGATTCGGAAACTGCTGAAAGCATGTTGTTCCAGATGGAGTTGATAAATACATTCACCTGTTCTTTGTTGGCATCGCTCATTTGGGTCTGGATATAAGGCTCCACGGCCGATTTGAACGTTCCCACTTTTACCACCTGCATCTCTATGCCCAGTTTATCCAGCGTATTTTTGAAAAACGTCGTGTTTGACGCAATTCCCTGCCATTCTACCGATCCGATGGGATTCAGGTAAATTTTATCGGCAACCGAAGCCAGGTAGTAGTTCTTCTGGCTGTAGGTATCGGCATAAGCCACGATAAATTTTCCGGAAGTTTTGAAATCTTCCAGCGCATCGCGTACTTCGGTCAATGAGGCATAACCTCCACTAAGCATGCCTCCATTCAGGTAAATACCCAGAATGTTATTGTCGTTTTTAGCTTTTCTGATGTTGGAAAGGATATCATCCAGTCCGATCGCTTTTACCGCCGACTGACCAAATGAACCAGCCAGGAGCGAAGAAAACGGATCATCTTTGGAGCGTTCTACCAGCTGACCTTTTAGTTCCAGTTCGTAAACGGAGTTGGGTGTGGTTTTTACTGTTTTTTCAGATGACGCGGCGATGGCGCCGATCATTCCGAAAAAAATCAACATGCCTAAGAAAGAGGTAATAATTATTCCTACGATAGTGGCTAATGTAAATTTGAGAAACTGTTTCATGAATTTTACGGTTTTTTGAGTTGAACTTGCAAAGTAACAATTTTTTTTTACAGGAAAAGCATTTTTTGCCAAATAAATCCGCTGAATTAGTTGATTTTTATTGCATTGTTACAAGTTTGATAAAAAACCTTATCACACAAACCCCATCAGTACATTCTTCAACGACGCTTTATCCATCCCTCCGGATTGTCGCCAAACGATCTGCCCGTTTTTAAAAATAGCCAGCGTAGGCACAGCCTGGATTTGATACTTGGATGCAACAGCCGGATTTCTGTCCACATCAATTTTCAGAACGCGGGCACTGCCCTGCACTTCTTTCCCGATTGCTTCGATTGCCGGCGCCATGGCTTTGCATGGTCCGCACCAGGTGGCGTAAAAATCCACCAGAACGGGTGTGTTGGAGTTGATTATTGAGGAAAATGTGTCCATGATGAAAACCCCCTAAATCCCCCGAAGGGGGACTTAAAGAGTGTAAAAAATTAAATTAATTCTAAATTTACATAAGATTGTTTCCCCTTTTTCTATATAATTTCGAAGTTTTCACTGTTTCTCGCCTTCAGTTTTTCCCCCTTGCGGGAGAAATCCTGAAGGGAAAAGGGGCTTTGTGATTTAGGGGGCTTTACTGTATTTCTATCGTTCTCGGGGCTTTCGGTTTAGCTTCTTCCTTTTTAGGAATTGAAACGGTCAGGATTCCCTTGTCGTAATTAGCTGAAACGTTGTCGCCATCAGCAGTTTCGGGAAGCGTAAATGAACGTGTGAAAGCCTGATAGCTGAATTCGCGTTTGGTGTAGCGATCGCTTTCCTCTGATTCTTTCTCTGTTTGTTTTTCAGAAGAGATGGTCAGCATGTCGTTGTGCACTTCGATTTTGAAATCACTTTTGTCAAATCCCGGAACAGCTACTTCAATTCCGAATTCGTTGTCATTTTCTTTCACATTTACCGAAGGTAAAGTAGTGTTGGTTTTTGAATAGTTTTTTGATGTCCAGTCAAATAAATCTGTGTCGAAAAAGCGGTCAATCAAAGGATTGCCTGTAAATCTTACGAGTGTCATAATTTGTTTCCTTTCTTTTTTTTAGGTTAATAATTTTTTGTTTTAAGTTGTTTGACCTCTTAATTACAAATAAAATACCAATTGGTTTTTGATGACATATTGGCATTTATTTAATTTATAAGATATTTATATATCTTCAATTTTATATAAAAAAACTTCTAATAAGTTAATAATCAAATTATAAAGATGAATTTTGCTGCATTTGGAAAGTGTGCCATAATGACAGCTATGTGTATTTAAAATTTATTTCTCAAATCAAAAAAAATAATTTACTTTTGTGTACAAACAAAACAGTCCTCAAAAGCACAAATGCCGGTTATCATGAAAAATTTCAATCGTGGAGCAAATGCTCAGGATTCCCCTTTAGGGGTTAGGGATTTTTCCCCCATCGGTATTTTTGATTCCGGCTATGGCGGGCTCACCATTTTGAACGAAATCAGAAAAGAGTTGCCGGAATATGATTACCTGTATTTGGGCGACAATGCGCGAACGCCCTACGGCACGCGATCGTACGAGGTGGTTTACAAATTCACGCTTCAATGCGTGGAATATCTTTTCAGGCAGGGATGCCACCTGGTGATTTTGGCATGCAATACTGCTTCGGCCAAGGCTCTCCGTACGATTCAGCAGAATGACCTGCCGAAAATTGATCCGACAAAGCGGGTTTTGGGAGTGATTCGTCCTACAGCAGAGGAAGTAGGGAAGCTGACCAGAACCAATCACATCGGACTTTTCGGAACGGAAGGAACCGTAAAATCGAACTCTTATCCGCTCGAAATCCAAAAATTTTTTCCCGCTATTTCAGTTGTGTCCGAGTCGTGCCCCATGTGGGTGCCACTGATTGAAAACAACGAACACCTGGATGCCGGTGCAGACTTTTTTGTAAAAAAGCATACCAATAATCTGATGAATGCCGATGAAGATATCGATGCGGTGATTCTAGGATGTACGCATTACCCGCTGCTGAAAGAAAAAATTGAAAGTCAGCTACCTGAGAAAGTAAAAGTGATTTCGCAGGGTGAAATAGTTGCAAAAAGCCTGGCCGGTTACCTGCACCGACATCCGGAAATGGATCGGAAATGCTCCAAAAATGGTACGACAAAGTACCTGACGACCGAAAGTACCGGGAAATTCTCATCATCAGCTTCTATCTTTCTAGCCGAAGAAATCGAAGCAGAACACGTGGAGGTGGAATAAGCAACTGATATGGCAATTCTATGTATCATAGCTCCGTTTGCAATTTCCATCATCGTGGTGTATGCTTTCGTTATCGGTAAATTTATCAAAGGATGGAAGAAAAATCCTGATTTTGCGACCAAAGAAAGCCAGCCTGTAACCCGGGTTTCTATCATCACTGCCTGCAAAAACGAAATCGGTCAACTCCCCGGTTTTTTCCGGGCCGTAAACGAACAGACTTATCGAAATTTTGAATTTATCGTGGTGGATGACGGTTCAAAAGATGGTTCGTATGAGTATGCCGGTGAAGTGAGTTTTGGATTCGCAGAAATGCGTGTGGTTCGAAATTTGGGATTTGGTAAAAAAAGTGCCATCCGGACAGGAGTTTATCTTTCAAATAATGAGCTGGTTATTACATTGGATGCTGACTCGCTTCCATCGCAGGACTGGCTGAAAACGATCGTTCAGTTTTACGAAGAAAATCCTTCCGATTTGATAATCTGCCCGGTGAAACTGGATACAGGAAATGGTTTTTTCAATCATTTCCAGCAGTTTGAATTTGCCAGTCTGGTGGCTTCGGGAGCAGGCGCTTCCGGTTTGGGAATGCCGATTCTTTGTAACGGTGCCAATCTAGCTTTCAGGCGCGATGCCTGGTTGATGAGCGAATCAGACTTGCAGTTTGACGAGCCGAGCGGTGATGATATTTTTCTTTTGCAAAGCATCAAAAGTCGCAATGGAAAGATTCAGTTTTTGAAATCCACAGAAGCCATGACGGTAACCAAACCCGCCGAAGGTGTCAAATCCTTTTTCAATCAGCGAAAAAGATGGGCTTCCAAGCTTACAGCTTTCAAAGACAAGCAACTTGCATTTGCTGCCATCACGGTGTTTTTAGCCTGCTTTGCTATTCTTCTCAGCTTGTTCTTTGCTATAATCGACCTACGTTTTTTGTACCTGTTTTTGCTGATTTTTATTACGAAATGGATTGTTGATTCACTGTTTTTCAGAACCATCAAATCATTCTTCGACCTGAAAAACGTATCGGCAAACAGCCTGCTTTTCTCAGTCTTTTATCTTTTCTACATTTTATTTACGGTCGTAAGTGCTATTTTGGGAAGAAATAAAAACAGGTGGTAATTCAGGTTTATTTACGTCTTTCACCTTGAAATAAACAAAATATTATTTCGAACCACTGCTTGATACCTTTTCAGATTCCATTTGGAGGGTTTTTTTGAAACCATTCCCGTGCCGTTCCAAATCTCAAATTCAGAGCCGCAGCTTTTGCAAATCGCTTTCATTCCACTCCTATCCGGATACACGCGTATGCCCGGATCCACATCGTATGGACAAGCCAGATCGTAGGCGTAATAATTTCCGTCGTAACCTACATTCACCAAAATTCCTCCGAACCCGATATAATCTTTTACGGTTTTTGGGGTATTGTGGTCGTAAACCACGGTATCGTAAGGATTCCGAAAAGTGCTGTATCTCCCTGTCAGATCCAATTCCAGGTAGACAGGAGCATCAGGAATTCGTCTCTGCTCATCATTTTCGCATCCGATGAAAACGAGCAGAAGTAGTAGCGGTATGTATTTGATTGGTTTCAAAAAAAGTTACATTTCAATAAAAACGTAACTTTTCTCTTTTTATTACAGCTCCTGTTGAATCAGGAATGCAGTGTAAGTTATGAAAATCCCCATCAAAAGGGCACCTTCCCATCGATCAACACGGTTTTTCCTTTTTCCCAAAAACATGAAAAGAACCAGTAAAACCGTTCCGCCTATCAGCAACAGCATTTCGCGATTGAATGTGGTGACGTAGGTAATTGGATTAATCAAACCGCTCACTGAAAGTATAAAGAGGATATTGAAAATATTGGAGCCGATCACGTTCCCAACTGCTATGTCGCTATTTTTTTTCGAAGCGGCCACAACCGAAGTGACCAATTCCGGAAGCGATGTGCCGGCTGCTACAATGGTTAACCCGATGATTTTTTCCGAAATTCCAATATTCAAAGCAATGTTTTCAGCTCCGGTCACTACCATTCTGCCTCCGGCAACTAAAAGTCCTAAACCGAGGGCGATCAGCGACCAGATTTTCAAATTAGTCAAAGGAACAGCCTGAATTTCACCTGTTTCAGGTTCATTGGATGATTGTTTGAATGTGTAAATAAGAAATGCGATGAAAAGTACAAGCAAAATCAGCGCATCAAAACGGGTGAGAATATTTTCCTGTTGTCCCAAAACGGCATTGGAAAGAAGCATCATTAGTGCTGTGATAGCCAATGAGAATGGAATCTCCTTTTTTATCATGCTTCGCTGTACCGTAACGGGGAAAATCATGGCTACAATCCCCAAAATCACAAAGAGATTGAAATTGTTGCTACCAATAATATTTCCATAAACAATGTCGGAGTGTTTGTCGATGGATGCGACTGTATTCACAACCAATTCAGGGGCGGATGTGCCGAAAGCTACGATGGTAAGACCAATTACAAGATCTGAAACATGGTGCTTTTTTGCCAGGCCGGATGCTCCTCCGACCAACCAGTCAGCACCTTTAATCAAAAATACAAAACCAATAATAATAAGACCTGCGTCAAGTATCATAAATAATTTTTAGAGTTAATAAAACAGTTTTTTTGAAAACTGCCGATGATACGTAATTGTAGGAAGGAGAAAAGCAAGATAAAAAGTTGTCAAAACAAAGAAATCAACCTTTTCTGAACTTAAGTGTGTTCCTTTCCCAAAAAACATTTTCGAAATAACCCTGAATCTGGGGTAATTGTTCACTCATTTGCAATCTTTTTTCAGTCCAGAGTGCATATTCCCGGTTCATTTCTATTCCCACAAAGTTTCTTTTCAGCTTTTTTGCTACCACGGAAGTAGTTCCTGAACCGAGAAACGGATCAAACACCACACCATCTTCGGGACAGCTGGCGAGGATTAGTTTGGCGATTAGTTTTTCGGGTTTCTGCGTAGGGTGATCGGTATTTTCGGGCATGGACCAGAATGGAATGCTGATGTCGTCCCAAAAATTGGAAGGATGCGTGATGCGGAAATTTCCTTCGTCAGTTTCTTCCCAATCCTTCGGTTTCCCGTCTTTTTTATAAGGGGCAATAACCTGACGTTTCATTTTCACAGCCTCAACGTTAAAATAGTATGCATCAGGATCTTTCACACCAAACCAGATATCTTCCATGGCGTTTTTCCAGTTTGATTTCGCGCCTCGCCCTTTTTCACGCTGCCAGGTGATTCTGTTCAGTACGGTCAGGTGTTCGCTCATCACTTGCTGCAAAGCGGCTGTGTTTTTCCAGTCGCCACACAGATAGAGCGATCCGTTGGGTTTAAGACAGCTTACAATCTGTGGAAACCACGAGCGAAGATAACCCAGGTAACTGTCGTTGTTTGTTGCTTTGAATTTGAATCCGTGGAAGTCACGACTCAGATTATACGGCGGGTCGATGATAATTAAATCGGCAAAATTTCCAGGAAGGAAATCAAGTGTTTCTAAAAGATCAGAAAGTACAGTTTTGTTAAGGATATCGTTGATTTCCAGTTTTTTAGTCTTAACAGGAACAAAAAGGTTTAACGCCAACTCTTTCCGTTCTTCGTCGGTCAGAGTCAGCGTTTGATTTCTTGGTGCACGTGTTTTTTCTTTGCTCATCTATTCAGAAAACTAAGCAGGCATGTTTAAATCGCCTCCTGCAGCCTCGCCAATCAGCCACAATTCCTCGTCTGTAAAGTTTGAATTATTGAGTGCTTCAATGTTGTTTTTCAATTGCTTAACCGAACTTGCTCCTACAATAACCGAGCTTACGCGCGGATCGTGCAGGCACCAGGCAAGCGCCATCTGAGCAAGCGATTGTTTACGCTTTTTGGCAAAATCGTTCAACTTTTTAATTTTTGTGACAACTTTGGGAGTTACCTGATCTTTTTGCAAAAATCCGTATTCCTGTGCAGCACGTGAATTTTCGGGAATTCCTTTCAGGTATTTATCGGTGAGAAGACCCTGTGCCAACGGCGAAAACGCGATGAATCCGATCCCTTTTTCTTCCACTAATGGAAAAATCGACTGCTCTGCTTCACGGCTGAACAAGCTGTATCTGTCCTGGTGAATCAGGCAGGGAGTACCGTTTTCGCGAAGAATTCTGTATGCTTCGCGAGCTTTTGACGGCGGATATTTAGAAATGCCCACATAAAGTGCTTTTCCTTGTTTTACCATGTCTGATAATGCTCCCATGGTTTCTTCCAGCGGCGTATTCGGGTCGTAGCGGTGTGAATAGAAAATATCCACATATTCCAGCCCCATCCGTTTAAGGCTTTGATCGATACTGGCAATAAGATACTTGCGTGATCCCCAGTCGCCGTAAGGACCGTCCCACATGGTGTGTCCGGCTTTGCTGCTGATGATCAGTTCGTCGCGGTAGGAAGCAAAATCGCTTTTCAAAAATTTACCAAAATTTGTTTCGGCACTACCAAATGGAGTTCCGTAATTATTAGCCAGGTCAAAATGGGTGATTCCATGGTCAAATGCTGTACAAAGCATATTTCGGGCTTCGGTTTGATCGTTTACATCACCGAAATTGTGCCACAATCCCAGAGAAATTTTTGGAAGTTGCAGACCACTTTTTCCACAATAGTTGTAGCCGACAGAATGTGTATATCGGTCGGGAGAGGGAATGTATTGCATGATAAGAATTTAATGTATAAAAGTAATAACAGCCCACCAACCCAGCCCCCTAAAGGGGGAATCGAAGTGCCTTTTTTTGAAGTTAATATGATTTATCAATGGAACTATTATCGTTTTTCTTTATTCAATATCGTCAACAGCCTGTTCAGATTATTGTAGAGAGGCAGAGAAGGTATTTATTTACACAAAGTTCTGCGAAAACGAACAATCGACACTGCCAATTTTTTAAATGAATTGGAAAGTAAGATAAAATTAATATCGCTCACTCTTTTCACCTCCCCTTTCTCCGGTGACTGAGCGAAGTCGAAGTCTCAGGGGAAAGGGGCCAGGAGAATTGGGGCTTAAAACTTCACTTCCGGTGCCTGGTCAGCTCCTTTTTCAGCTTCGAAAGTCGGTTTGCGGTCAAATCCGAACAAGCCGGCAATAATATTTTTTGGAAACTGTCTTACTGTTGTGTTGTAGGTTTGAACCTCCTGATTGAAAGCCTCGCGGGCCACAGTAATTCTGTTTTCTGTGCCTTCCAGTTGTTTTTGTAAATCCTGGAAATTCACATTCGCTTTCAGATCCGGATAGGCTTCACGAAGCAAAAGCAAACGACCGAGTGCGTTGCTCAATTCGCCCTGTGCGGCTTGGAATTCCTGCAATTTTTCAGGGGTCAGATTGGTTGGGTCAATCGTCATTTGAGTAGCTTTTGAACGTGCGTTAACCACTGCTTCGAAAGTACTGCTTTCATGTTTTGCATAGCCTTTCACGGTTTCAACCAGGTTTGGAATCAGGTCAGCACGGCGCTGATACTGGTTTTCTACATTTGCCCAGGATTTGTTCAGAGATTCCTGAGAGGAAACAAGACCGTTGTACCCGCCAATTCCCCAAAAAACCAGTATGGCTAAAACTGCCAGAATAAGAATAATACCACCTTTTTTCATACGTTTAAATTTATTTGATTTTAGAATAAGTAATCATAAAAAAACAGATTTCAGGCATCAGACTCACTTTTCTGATATCTGCCTTACCATCCTCCCGAAGCACCGCCTCCGCCGGTCATGCCTCCGCCAAATCCGCCTCCTCCGAAGCCACCACCACCACCAAATCCGCCTCTTCCACTGAAAACGCCGCCTCCTACGGCACCTCCTGTAAATGCAGCGGTACGTCGTAATCTTGGGATTTTTGTGTCGTTATGATCTTCAAAACCGCAGAATTTACACTTGAAAGTGCTTCGCTGCGTGCCGGAATTGAAATAAGTCGGTATCAGGATGGTACGTTTTGAATGGAGAAAGTATGCTTTCGTATTGCATCGCGGACAACGGGAATATGTGTTGAATTTGTCCAGAGAGAAAACGGCTTCATTGTGGCAGGTGTCACACAGGAAAACATCGTAATCAACCGTGTTCAATTTTTCTTCAAACTGTTGAGAAACTTTTAACCTTGTATCTTCTTCCCGTTCGGATAGCATGTGCATCTTACTGTTGCAGGCGTTGCAGGGAATCGGAGCGCGGCGGGCTCTTTTCATCTGCCACCTGCCGTATAAGTAGGCAGGCAAAGCGGCGACAGGTGCCGGAAACAACAATAAAATATAGGGTGCGCGGGATAAAAACAGAATCAGGAATAATGCTATCAGCGGAAATGTAAATGCCGAAAGCGCGTAAGTTGCTTTGTTCTGGTCTTTGATGGCTTTGTAGCGTGCCAGGTTAGTGGAAAGAACTTTGTTTTGGTGAACTTTGCGCACGGCAGTAGCAATCCAAAACCAGGTAAGCAGCATAAATACGATATATCCGGCAGCGGCGTATGGAATCACTTCCTTCCAGTTGATAGGTTTTGCTGCTTCTTTTACGAAAGGCTCCTCGCGAACGGTACGGATTACTCTGTCCACTCCGGAAATAACACCGGCATCATAATCCCCGTTTCTAAAATGTGGTGCTATGTTTTCGGAAATAATCCGGTGGGCAGTAATGTCAGGCAGAATACCTTCAACGCCATATCCGGTACGGATTACGATGCGGCGGATATCCTGAACCACGAGCAAAAGAATTCCGTTGTCCTGTGATTTTCCACCTATTCCCCAACGATTATACAAGCGGTTGGCAAAATCATCTTCATTCTCAAAACCGATAGAATTCAGCACCACAACAGCCATTTCAGTGTTGTTTACTTTCCACAACGAGTCGATCTGAACATTGATGATCTGTTCGGTTTCAGGTTTAAGAATGTTGTCGGGGTCACTCACAAAGCCGGGAATAGTGGCTTCCTGAGGATTGGGCACAGTTTCCACCGTGTAAGTCTGTCCAATTGCGGAAAAAGAGATAAGACACAGCAGCAGTATGCACCCGATTTTTTTCATCGTCAATAGGCTCTGGATTCGAGCAGTTCAACTCTGTAAATCAAAGTTGTATAAGGTGGTATATTCCCCTCTCCTTTGATGCCATATCCGATTTTGTAAGGCACATAGAATTCGTAAATCTCACCTTGAGTCATTTTTACTAAAGCTTCACTAAAACCTGCAGGTTCTGAGGGAAGGTGAAGCATAGCATTTTCACTTTTACCAGCTTCCAGACCATCAATAAACATCTTTGAGTAATTCACTATTACTACATCAGATTTATTTGGTTTTCTATCAGAAGGATTAGCACCTTGTGATGGGAAAACCCGTTTGTAACACAAGCCCGATTCGGTAACTGTAAACCCCGGATCGTTTTTGTGCTGGGCGTACCAGTCCTGGTTTAATACTTTCCAGTCGATATAATTGTCCGATTTTTCGCAGGCAGTAAATAATAAGACGATGGAAAAAATTCCGATTACCTGAAAAAAACGTTTTTGGAGAGATAGCTTCATATGTTAATTGTAAAATAATTCTGTGGACGATATAATTTTTTGTAAAACACAGGTTGAAATAGATTCTTCCTAAATCAATTTTCTATGTTTTATCCGGTGTTTTCCCATTTACAAACAAATGATAAAAACATGAACTTGCAAATTTAGGCATTTTTCCGAAAGTAAATCTTTTTTTTAGTATTTCTTAGAAAAAAAGAATTTAATGGACAGGATGTTAGTCATTAATTTTTTTCAATGCGGAATGACTGGCTTCCAATCCGATTTCCGTCAGCAAATAAATCGATTCGGTATGTGCCGAGCTGCAGAATTTCATCCACTTTCCAATAAAGTACATCAGTGTATGCTTCTCCGCTGTACTCAATTTCTTTTTTGATGGAGTAGGCAAGCTGTCCGTTTTCATAGGTAAAAGTGCCTCCGCCTTTAGTCATCAGCTCGTCGTCCGGCCTTGTCAGACGCATGTACACGGTTTTCATTCCCGGTGCTGCAGTAATATTTTTGCCAATGGTAAAGTTAAATTTCAATGTACGCATTCTGGTAGCACGCTCTGTTTTACGCTCGCGGTCGTCAAGAGGCGATACGGTGATGTTATACGCTTCCAGAATAGCTGCGCGGCTCACCGTTTCATTCAGCGATTCTTTCTCTTTCGCAAGCTGTTCGGCCGTTGCAGAAACATTTTGATAGCGTTGTTTTACTTCGTAGTTTTCACTTGTAAGTCGCTGATTGAGAGAGTTTAGCGAGTCGATTTGCTGGATGTAGTGAGCCAGCAGTTTCCTCAAAGTAGCAATTTCAGCTTTCAGTTCGGCAATCCGTTTGGCGTCGGTAGCTTTGGTGCGGCGAAGTTCATCCTGCAGCTCTTTGATTCTCTGCTTCTGCATATCAAATTCGCGCAGCAGCGAATCGTTGTGCACGTACAGCGTAAAGCCGTCCATCTCGCCGGCAATCTGATCCATTTCTGTAACCATCTGCTGTTTTTCTTCCTCCATAAACATTTCGGTCTGCTCTATCTGCTGGCTCTGTTTGTTTGATTTGCTCATAAATACAATCAAACCTACAATCAAAGCAGCGATGACAATCCCAAGTGCCGCCAATAAAATGGTTAGTTTCTTTTTTTCCATATTTTTTCTAAAAACGTATAAATTCCTGACCTTTTCCGGTCTTAATCAAGGTGTTACAATTCGCTGATTATCTTTTCCAAATGAATTCCGTGCGAACCTTTTATCAAGATAAAACGATTTTGGAGCTGCTTGTTTTGAATATGCTCCTTTAATTTCTCCACGTCTGCAAATTTAATAAAATTACTCTTCACAGCCTGAAAACATTTTCCTACCAGATAAACGTCTGAGAAGCCGTTCTCATTTATCAAATCAACTATCCGCTGATGCTCCATATCCGACTGACCGCCCAATTCAAGCATATCGCCGATGATCAGCGTTTTATTTTCAGCCTCCATCACAGCAAAATTCAAAACCGCAGCCTGCATGCTGGTCGGATTGGCATTGTAGGCATCGATTATCAGCTTGTTTTTTTCTGTCTGTGTGAATTGTGAGCGATTATTCTGTGGTTGATAGCTTTCCAGCGCAAACTTGATTTTCTCGTTCGGAATGTCAAAAAATGTTCCAATTGAAACTGCGGCCAACACATTTTCGGCATTGTAAGTTCCGATGAGCTGCGTTTTTACATCAAATCCACCTTTTGATGTGATACACTGCATTTCGAGGAGCGGCGAACTTGAAATTACTTTTCCTGTAGCCAGTTTATTTTCTATGTCGCTGTTCAAACAGTATGGCAGCACACCTTTTCTGTCAGAAAATCCCGAATTATTGGCCATTTCCAGCAGGTTTTCATTTCCAGTATTCAGAAAAATCTTTCTGTTTTCGGCATGAATAAAATCATACAGCTCAGCTTTTGTCTTCATCACGCCTTCAAATGAGCCGAATCCTTCCAGGTGAGCTTTTCCCACGTTGGTGATGATCCCAAAGTCAGGCAGTGCGATTTCCGATAGCATTTTTATCTCGCCGGGGTGGTTGGCTCCCATTTCTATCACACCAATTTCGTGTTCGGGTTTCAGCTGGAGGAGTGTGAGAGGTACTCCAATGTGGTTGTTGAAATTTCCTTGTGTAAAGTGTGTGTTGTATTTTTGTTTCAGAACTGCAGCAATCAATTCTTTAGTGGTCGTTTTTCCGTTGGTGCCCGTGATACCGATGATTTTTGTTCCCAGTTGCCGGCGGTGAAATCTTGCTAATTCCTGCAGCGTTACCAACGTATCATTTACCAAAATAAACCGCTCATCCAAAGCGTACTCCTCTTTGTCAACCACTGCGAATGCCGCGCCTTTTTCAAGCGCTCCAAGCGCAAAAGCATTTGCATCGAAATTATCTCCTTTCAGTGCAAAAAACAAAGATCCGGGCAGACAAGTACGGCTGTCGGTACAGATGATGGGATGTGATTTATATATTTCGTAAAGGTTCATGCGTATTTTTCTGCAAAAATAATCAAAGTTGCAGATATGAGCGAAATAAAAAGTTTTTATTAAGAAATTTCTAAACTAATCTGAATTTGATTTTGTTAAAATAATAAGGATGGAAGATGGAAGATGAAAGATAAAAGATAAAATTATGAAATAATAACGCCCGCAGGGTAAATAATTAAAATCCTATACATTATGGATAAAAATGAAGCGATACAGAAATTAAAAAAGAAAGCCTCCAAACTTCCTCTCGGATTTATTGTGGGCGCAGCTATTGGCGGTGGGCTTTTTCTCTATTCGACCAGAAACAGAGGTTCTAAAACAGTGAATGCCGTTACAAATGTGGCGAAACTGGTGGCTCCGTACGTGATTATCGCCATTTTGGATAAAATGGTGGAAAATTATGAAGTTAACAGAAATACCCCGATTGAGGATGCTGAGGCAGAAATAGCTTGAATTTATTCTTGCTGAATCAAAAAACTCATTGCGATAACTTGCAATGAGTTTTGTTTTTTTTCTCCTGATGGTGTTCTGATCAATATGTCTCGCGTAAATGTTTCACTGTGATTGACGGATCCATATTTTTCTTTATTTCAGGAGCAGTAATCGTTACGATTTTTCTTTCGCCAGGCAGCAGATCAAAGAAATTATCTGAAAATTTTGCCCCCTGAATGGGAATTTCAACAAAAACATCTTTGGCTAATTTTTTGCTTGAAAGCAAGACGGTAAGTTTTCCGTCCTCTATTTTGATGCTTCGGTTGATGTTGGTTTCGGGTAAATTCAGGTTTTTCGGCACGTCAAAATAATGAATTTCCTGTGCTATCATTTTTCCTTTCGAGTCTGAAAGCCTGGCAAGCATGTAGTAGTTTTTCCGGTTTGCTTCCGATACAAGATCCCGGCTTTCCAGTTCTAAAACTTTCACGGACGAATTTGCTTTGGCAGTAATGATTTTATGGATTTTACGGATTTTTTTACCCGAAAAATCGGTCAGTTCTATACTCAATTTCAGCTTAGTTTCATCCTGCAACTTATCAGAAAGTGTGTAAAATCCCGTTTTCCCATTTTCTTCGTAAATGGTTATTGTGAGTGGTTTGAAGGCATCACGGGCGTGGTAATGTAGTGCTTTCCAGTTGCCGTAGTAGTCAACTCCCGACCACGAAACCACCGGCCAGCTGTCGTTGAGCTGCCAGTAGAGCGTGCCCATGCAAAACGGCCGGTTTCTCCGGTGAGCTTTCAAGCCGAGACTCATCCCGCGTCCCTGCATTACCAGGCCTGCATAGACAAAATCCTCGAAATTTTTCGGCGTGTGATAATACCGCTCCATGTATTCCTTGATGGCGTCGTTTCCTGTGGTGCTTTTTTGGTGCGTAATCATAGTTTCACTCTCCAGATGCCATTGGTCCGGCGAAGCAAAACTGCGTATGGTTTTCATTTCCGGGAATGCCTGAAATCCAAACTCGCTCATAAATCGGGGAACACGCTCGTTAAGAATTTCGAAAGGCTGTCGGCCATACCAAACGCCCCAGTAGTGGGCATCGCCGAGTTTCTGACTTTCCGGTCGGCCCCAGTTGGCGGTGTCAGGGGAAGTATGGATGTAGGATTTTCCCGGGTCAAGTTCCATCACTTTTCGGGGCAATAATTGCTTGAAAAGCTTGTCGTAGCCCACCTTAAACTGCTCAAAGACTTCCGCCGGATATTTCTTGTCCCAGCCCCAGTATTTCAAAGCCTCCGCCACTTCGTTGTTTCCGCACCAGAGTGCAATAGAAGGATGATTTCGCAGGCGTTTGATGTTGTATTCGGCCTCTTTTTCCACGTTGTCCAGAAATGCCTGATCGTGCGGATAAGTGGTGCAGGCAAACATAAAATCCTGCCACACTAAAACCCCTTTCTCGTCGGCCAGCCGGTAAAAATAATCGTCTTCGTAGAAACCACCGCCCCATATACGCACCATATTCATGTTTGCCGATTGGATATTTTCAAAAAGTCGGTCGTAATACGCGCTATCCTGCTGTGTGTTAATGATTTCGCCCGGTATGTAGTTAGCACCTTTGGCAAAAAAAGGAATGCCGTTTACTTTGAAGTAAAAACTCTTACCAGCCTCATCCCCAACCCCTCTCGCGGGGGAAAGGGCAGTTTTGTCGTTTTCCCGGACAAATTCTATTTTCCGAAGTCCTGTGGTTACTGTTTTGCTGTCAATTAATTCCTTATCTGAATAAATTTTTACAGTGAAATGATACAAGTTTTGATCCCCCCAACCAATTGGCATCCAAAGCTTAGGGTTTACTATTTCCAACGGGATTTTAAGCTGATTTTTTCCTTTTTGAAGTGTAAATGTTTTTCGGATAGTTTCTTTGGTAAATTTCGACCATTGCCAGGCGTAGCTCAGCTCAATTTCTACGTTTCCGGGAGTTTCCTTAAGCGAATAAACCTCAATTTCATTCTCAATCACGGCTTTTTCTTTGCTGATTTCCACCTGTTTTACCCAATAGTCATCAATCTTTGCCTGGTTGTAAAAATGCAGTTCCACAGGTCGCCAAATCCCGATTTGTACCATCCGCATTCCCCAGTCCCAGCCGAAATGATACGGCGCTTTACGGGCATATACGCTCATGCGGGGAAGCCGGTGATCGTTGTCGGCCGGATAGTCAAAACCGCTCGTCAGGTGTGCCGGCATCAGGTATTCCATCGGAGAGTAAAAACGGATATACAGCCTGTTTTCACCCACTTTCAATTCATTTTTGACCGAACGTGTGTGAGGCACAAACATATTATCGGCACTTAAAATTTTCGCACCGTTCAGAAAAACATCAGCATACGTGTCTAAGCCTTTGAAAATCAACTGAGCATCATCGTGTTTCAGCTGTTCGGCTGAAAGGTGAAAAGTTTTTTGAAAATCCCAATTTTTATCTTCTACCCACTGCACCAGTTTTTCATTTGAACCCCAATACGGATCGGGTAATTCTTTCAAACGGATTAAGTCCCGCTGAACCGAACCGGGAACTACAGCTTCTTTCCATTCATTTTTACCACTTTCTGAGAAAAGCCAACCCTTGTTCAGGTTCACTTTTTCTGTTTTTTGGGCAAAAAATAAAAAAGGCAAAAAAACGAAAATTGAGAATAGATGTATCCTTTTCATCTGTTTGTTGGATTTTGAAAAAAAACGCGCCCGGGTTTTGCACCAGACACGTTTTCAGGTTTCAGAATGTATTACACGAAATACAACTCGCCGAAAAAATCAGGTCTGTGGAAATCCGGATTTTCAGTTTCAATCGGCGACCAGCTCACAAAATGCATCGAATCGGTATCGTCGGCGCATTTGTAGAAGTTTGCCCGGATTTTATCGGGAAGATTTTCCGGATCAAGTCCCATCAGATTCAAAGGAATTTTTACAGTCAGTTCCCATTCAAACATTCCCTCCATTTCCATGAAAGGCTTGGTTCCGATGCTGGAATATCGTTCAATTGTCTTCATTTCTTCGGCCGAAAAAGGAACAATATCGTCTTTCCGGTTCTTTCTGCTGCTGGCCGAGCAGGTTCCGATGCAGTTGAATTCAAAATTGGTGTATTTCTCAGCACCTTCGGGCATGCAGAAAAACTCCACGCAGCTGTCTTCGTGAACAGGTGATTGATCTTCGGTATAGACAGCTTTCAGCATGGTTCCAACGACTGAATATTTCACGTAAACAGCCTTTTCTGACCGTGCGATCTTGAAATAGGTTATCGGTTTATAAGGATATTGCTCCGGCCAGTTCAAGGTTTCGATTGCGCCGTTGCTGCCGGATTCATCGAGCAGGGCACTCACGTTCACAAGGCTCATTCCATCCAAATCATCGATGAATGGCACGTTTATTTTTTTCATATTCTCCTGTGGTTTTATTATTGGAATGCAATATTACTCAATTTATCGCATTTTAGAAAGTATTCTGTAACTTTTTCTCCCCTTTTGTGCAGTTCTCCATCAGGACGATGAATGAAAAGCGGCTTATAAAAAATCGACTTGCTGCACTGAACAACTCAATGATTATAAACCGTTGAAAAACAGCGTAGTTCTTTCCTGCTGACACGAGCAAACAACGTTCGGCGGAGCCAATTGTAATACGAAGTTTTTATTGGTTGTGGATTTAAAATCCCGTTGGTCGGGCCGCCGGCAGGGCAGTCTGTTCGATTAGCAGTAGGTGTTTTTCATTTATTCGATTTTGGCAAAAAATAATCTAACATTTTCTTGTAGTTATCTTGTGCTGAAAGACAGGTATCTATCAAATATTCTTTCACTTTTGGATATTCAGTCAATCCTCTGTAATAGAAAAATTTATGGTCATCCGCTTTAATAAAAGGAATAATATCATTAGCCAAACATTAAATAAAAAATTATCAACCTGCCTACACGGCCATTCCCATCCTGAAATGGATGAATCCGTTCAAATTGAAAATGAAAATCAATTATATCATGTATTGTTTTTTTTGTCTGACTGTGATAGGTTTCAATCAAATTCTTCATATCCTCAGACACATTGTCTGGCAAAGTTGTTTCCTTTCCTCCAACCAAATTAGCCATTGATTTATAATCTCCAACTCGAAACCATGATTTCTTTGAATCGGAAGTAGTAACTTTGAGTAATGCCTGTTGCGCCAAAATCCTGAGTGTGGTTTGATCGGGGCGGAAAGCCGGAGCAGGTTCATGGCTGAGATACAGCGAAAAGTCACCTGATTTACCTGAATATCGTATGACGGTTGACGGTTTGTAAATCAGGTGCGGCATTTCAATCTTGCATATTAAAAAAAATGTATTTATCTTTGACGGTTTCAGAAAAAACTAACATCCTAATCCTTACTAAGATTTATGCCGGCAGTAGCGTACCGACTGTTGTTTTGTTTTATTATTTCGACCGTTTCTGTTCTTTTATTTCCGCTGAAAGGTGATAATCCGCTGATTACCGAAATTGAATTGACAAAGGGCGAAAGCACCTACCGCTATCTCTATTATTACAATGAAAATGGTGATAAGACGCTCGAAACGAAATGGATTTCAGTCAACGGTGGTTGGCAGAAAAAAGAGCTGACAGAGTGGATTTACACGAAAGGCGTTTGCACGGAACAGCATCTGAGAATTTGGAAAGACAACGATTGGCAGCCGGAGCATTTGATTCTGTTTGAATACCAGGACACGATTTTGAAGTCCGAAACGCATGTAGCTACTCAATCCGGAGCTTCTGAAAATATCCGGAAAACGGTCTTGAGTTATAGCGGGGAGCGATTGGCTGATAAGATTGAATACAGCTGGAAAAACAACAACTGGCAGCCGTATTCAGAAATCAGGTACCTTTACAACGAAGGAAACCTTCCCGACACGCTGCACCTTCGCAATTTCGGAGACAATATTCCGGTTTCAGAAAGTAAAATCATATTTTATTACAACGATTTGAATCTGCTGAAATCTATCCGGGTAACTGAAAAGGAAGAAGATGACTGGATAAATTCATCGCTCGTAAACTATTACTACATCCCAGATTCGTCCCTTAAATCATCCGAAATTCGTAAAATTTGGGACAGAAAATACAGCGTTTGGAAAAATTCACAGCACATCGAATATCGATACGATGCTTCCGGGCGCCTGTCAGATGAAGTTTATCAACATTGGGGCGGTACTTTTTGGGTAAATGATTTACAGTACGGATTTCAATACAACGAAGATGGATTTTTAACCAAAAAAACGACCTTTCTGCCCATTTACAACGATTTCAGGCCGGCATGGTCGGTACTGTATTCAGATTTCCGGTATGCAAAAGCGAATCTGATAGAGGCAAAAAATGAATTTTGGGGCGGCGAAAAAGGGGAATCGTACAACACTTTTATCCCGTATCTGTTTAATTCCGAAACCGTGGTAAACTTAGCAAGCCGGATAGAAATAAGGTATATCCCGGTGGATGAAACAGGTGTAACGGATATGTATGGTGTGAAAAATCAGATCAATGTTTATCCAAATCCATCAAAAGCGATTTTTTATTTCAACAGCGAAATATACGACGTAACCAGCTGGGCAGTGACTGATCTCAGCGGAAAAATCATTCAGTCAAAAGAAAAAAAAGAACGCTCAGGGGTTATAGACCTGGGAAATTCTGAACCCGGAATTTATTTCCTGAAAGTAATAACTCCCGAAGGGGTGAAGACTCAGAAATTGATCAAAGAAGCGAATTGAATTTTTTACTAAATCAATAGAGTTTATTTAACTTAGTTGATTATATGCGTTTTATTAATACGACCTCTAT
>CAZIRA010000002.1:38282-58467 GCA_964541615.1 uncultured Paludibacter sp. | reverse complement strand
TTCAGCTGTTGCTTTTACTGTTTTAAAAATGCCATTTCCTTGTGTTTTTTTATTACTATAACAGAAATTTATCCTGTATAATTCTTTCATATTAAGTCAAATTTCAACGGATCATACAATATTTTTTTTGATAAATTCAAGTCGTGGTTTATTTTAATAATATCAAAAATCAATTCGGATTATTTTCAAGTTCATTCATCAAATATCATTTTTTATATGATAAAAGCCATTTTTTGTATGAATATTAATGCTTTCGGGCAGAAAGGTAATTTCAAAGTTTGTTTGTTTTCCTTATTTTTGCACTGATAATTCTTAAGATAATACCATTTAAAATTACGAACATGAAGTGCAAATATTTTTTGTATCTTATTCTTGCCGTAACTCTCATCCAGTGCGATGACGCGGATAAATATTATGACAGACCCGAATGGTTGGAAAAACCGATATATGAGGTTTTGGAACAGGAGGGACGGTTTAGTATGTACCTGCAGTGCGTGGACAAAACCGAATACAAACAAGTATTGAAAGGAGCAGGGCTTTATACCATATTTGCTCCAAACAATGAAGCTTTTACCGCTTTTTTAGCAGAAAAGTCATATGCTTCCATAGAAGCTATTCCGGAAGAAGAGCTAAATGATTTAGTAGCTTATTCTATTGTTTCGAGCAAGTGGACGAGTGAGCATTTAGCTGATTATCTACAGGAAAGGGTGTACCAAACAGGCGCTTTCAAAAGGAAGACCAGCAGTTATGCATTGCCTTACAGAGATATGGAATTTAACAACAACTGGGTATTTAATCAAACGCAAACAAACGGGATTTCGTATTATATTTCCAACTATGAGTATCGTTTAGCTCAAAATAACTATAAATTCCTACCGATTTTCACCGCGGCTTATTTCAATTCTTTCCCAACTCCATTAGGAGCAAGCGACTACAATATGTTTTTCCCAAACTCTGTCTACAACGGTAAAAACGTTCAGGCAGGTACCATTCTCAAGGAAGACATCATTGCGGAAAACGGCATTATTTACGAAGTCTCAACAGTGAGCCAACCCATGAAGAATATGGATGAAATTCTTCGGGGATCTACTTCCTATGCAGGATTCAAAGATCTTTTGGATCATAAGGACAATACAGGCGCGTTTGTTTTCAAAAGATATACAGAAGCATCACAGGAGGCGCTGGAAATGTTCCGCAAGCTCCGTCCCGGAGAAGATATTGACAATATATATATAAAGCTTTACACTTCTCTGGCTTTTTCTCCCTTATTGGAAAACGTATATTCGGAGTCAACTAATGCTTACGAACCTGAAAAAACCGGCAATACACTTTTTATCCCCAAAAACGAAGCACTTAAAAACTATATAGACAATCGTCTGCTTAAATATTATGGCACGCTGGATAAATTACCAGTTGAAGCTGTTCAGATTCTGGTCAATACTCATATGGCTGAAGGATTGGTCTGGCCGTCACTTTACAAAGGTTACATGGCATCTACCGGAGAATATGTTAATGGTCGGGGAAGCGCAGGTAAAGGATTTGAGGAGGGTGGTATCATCGATAAGAAAATGGCCAGCAACGGTTTTGTATATATGACTGACGAGGTAATTAAGAGTCGCTATTTTGAAACAGTTTATTCTGAAATATTCCTCAATCCAGCGCATGAATGGCTTGATCAGGCTTACGTGAATTTTTATTTGAACGGACTTCGGGAGGATTTGATGAAGAGTGTACTAAGCGGTTGGATTTCTGAACGTTTTACCATGCTTAATTTTTCTGACGACCTCTTAAGGCAAGATGGATATGGACTTAATTCTACAGTAAGTCCGCCTGCATTTACTAACACGGAAATGCCGAGCGGTATTGACGACCGTTTAAAAAGGCTGATGAGGATGCATATTTTCCCGGGGCTAAAAAACTCAGAAGTGGATTCTGAAGTTAAGAGTTTTGCTACAGCGCCTAACATGCTTTACGGAGGCTGGGGATTTCTGGTGAATGCTTACGGTGATTTGGTGCGTTATAAAAACAACAAACTGCAGGCTGCCGGCAACATAGAAGACGGAACGTACGTAACCGTTACTCCGGTGGATGAGACTTTCAATAACGGACTGGTTTTCAATGTAGATAAAATGCTTCAGTATTCTCCACGAGAATCTCATACCGGTGAAGAGCGCTGGAATGAACTTACACTATGGAAGTACCTAGAGAGAGCCAAAATTCAAAATCCCGGTGTAAGCACATTTGTGAATTACGTAGAAGCCTGTTTGAAAAATCCATCAACCGACGAATTGGACGGAATCAAAACAGAAAATTTCTACACAATACTGATGGTTAATAATACAGCTATGAATCAGGCTGTTACCAGAGGTCATCTTCCATCGTTGGCTACTATCCAGGCAGGAGATTTGGCTGCAAGAGCTAAGGCTACACAGTTTTTGAATGCTCACATCCTTTCGGGTGCCGTACTTCCTGATGATGGTCTGCCCTATATTTATCCGGTCAATGCCATGTCTCCCAACTTAATATTAATGCCTACCTTAAATAAAATTACCGATGAGGCATTGGGGCTGACAAATGCAACTACCAGGATAGAAATCACAAAATCCCCAACCGGACTGATGAATTTTATGCCGCAGAATGTAACGCTCGGAACCAAAATTTTGGTAAGTGCCAGCTTTGGTCTTTCTGCTCCAACCTTCTTCCGCGTTCAAAGGGGGCCGGTTACCGGAAGCTCTATACCGGATAATTACAAAAGTAACAGGATTGCCTGCAAGGCCGTACTTCACGAAGTTAATAATTATTTTGTCTTTACCTTAAATCACTAATTGCTATCCTTAAAAATAATTATAATATCATGAAACAATATTTAATGAAAATAAGCTTGTTGAGTATCATCCTGTTGATTCCGTTTTTTCATTCTACCGCACAGGACAAAACGCTCGTGCGAGGAAAAGTGTCTGACAGCGAGAACCAACCGCTAATATCGGCTTCCATCATGGAAATCAACCGGGATAATCGGGTTGTTTCAAGTACTGTAACCAATCTGGACGGTAACTTTAGTTTGTACGTAACAGATGTAAGGAATAAGCTTGCCGTTAGTTATTTTGGATTTAAAAGAATAGAAATTCCCATAGGATCCAATACTGCCATGCAGATTATCATGGAAGAAGATAACCAGCTGAAAGAAGTGGTTGTAACTGCAGCGCCAAAACGAACCATCGGAAACATGGCTATCGAAGAACGTGATATATCTATGTCTGTAGCACGATTGGATGCCACAGACCTTGCTGACCTGCATGCTGCTTCTATCGATGAAATGATCCAGGGACGTCTGGCCGGAGTGGACATGACTGCCAATGCGGGAGATCCCGGCAGCGGGATGGCCATCCGTATCCGCGGGGTTACTTCATTTTCAGGTGATAACCAGCCGTTGATCGTGGTGGACGGAGTTCCTCTCCAAACAAACATCAGCTCTGACTTTGACTTTGCAACCGCTACTGAAGAAGAATTTTCACAGCTGCTGAATGTTGCACCATCAGATATCAAAGAAATCATGGTATTGAAAGATGCCGCTGCAACAGCTATCTGGGGCTCAAAAGCCGCTAATGGTGTCTTGCAGATAACCACGCAGCGCGGTACAGTTTCTCCGCCAAAAGTTTCGTTCAGGGCAACTACGTCTTTCTACCCGAAACCGATGTCAATTCCAACCTTGAATGGTGATGAATATACGACTCTAATTCTTGAATCGCAACTTAACAGAGGAGTGATTTTGGATCCGCTACAATACCCTCAGTTTGCATACGACCCGAACAACCCCACTTATTATTACAATTATTCACGCAATACCGATTGGGTGGATGCCGTTACACAGAATGGATCAGCACAAGATTACTATTTATCTGTTCGCGGGGGTAGTTCCAAAGTGCGTTATTCTTTCTCAGCCGGTTATTACGACCAAATCGGGAATACCATTGAAACAGGTTTACAACGCTTGAATACCCGTTTGAATCTGGACTATTTTGTGTCGGATAAACTCCGCTTCAGTGCAGACATTGCTTACACACATTCAAACATACAAAAAAACTACGTGCCAAATGATTCTCGGGAAAGTTCTGACGTACGCTCACATGCCTACTTAAAAGCGCCCAACCAGAGTATTTATGCTTATGATGAATTTGGAAATCTGACGCCTAATTACTTTATTCCGCTAAATAATCCGCAGGGCAACTATCCGAACGTTTTCAATCCGGTAGCTATGGCAAGAGACGGAGAGTTTGACATTCTGAGTGAAACTATCCTGCCCAAACTTTCTATCCAGTATATGCCAAACACAACCTGGCGCTATACATTTGATATATCATTCCAGGCATTGAATGAGAAGAAGAAAAAATTCCTTCCTCAATCGGCCACCGGACTTCCTGCTTCAGATCAGCGGACAAACAGTGCATCAGACAGCGATGGAGAAGGATTTACCATCCACACGTTTAACAAGTTATATTTTACACCGAATTTTGAAGATTCAGACATACACCGCTTTTTAGCAATCGCCAGCATTCACACATTTGAAAGCAGCAGCTATTCTTATTCTGCCTCTTCATCTAATCTGGCCAATCCACAGTTGCAAGACCCATCCATTCCTTCACGCGTTTTTCCCGGAGGTGGAGGAAGCTCGCCTTCATCTCGTGAGCGGCTGGTTGAAACAACGCTGAATGTTAACTATACGTACCTGGACAGATATACCATTTTTGGAAACTTAAATTATAACGGAAGTTCTCGTTTTGGTGACAATTACCGCTTTGGACTTTTCCCTGCACTTTCTGCCCGCTATAGGATTTCTGGTGAGAAATTCTTAAGCGACGTAAAATGGCTGAATGATTTCTCGTTTCGTGCATCGTATGGTTACTCCGGAAAAGCTCCCAGCAAAAACTACCTGAACTATAGCAAATACAATACATATGACTGGACCTATCTGGGAGAAAATGCCACTTATCCGGGAAACCTGGAACTGAGAGAACTGCGCTGGGAAAAAAGTACGCAGCAGAACTATGGATTGAATTTTATTGCACTGGATTATAAATTGAACCTGGAGTTTGACTATTTCATTAAAACCACAAAAGACCAGTTCAACGAATCAGTTTCAATCCCTACTTCTTCAGGTTTTTCATCCATGAGTATGAATCACGGGATAGTTGAAAACCGCGGATGGGAAATCAACTTAAACTATACTCCTGTTCGTACGCGCGATTTGAATATCAACTTTGCATTTAACCTGGCACAGTACCAAAATATTATTAAAGACATCAACGAATACGCAAATTTGTACAGCGGTACGTGGGATGTGAACGGTTCATACCTGAGCCGCATTGTACTGAATCAGCCCATTGGTTCGTTCTACGGCTATAAATACAGCGGAGTGTACCTGAACATGGATCAAACCATTGCCAGGGATAGAAGCGGCAATAAAATCTATACAGTTGACGATATGGGAAACAGAGTACCTGTATATATGCGGTTCGGATATCCAACGGTGGATTACACGTTCCAGCCGGGTGACGCCAGCTACGTGGATTTGAATAACGACGGTAATATCGACTATCAGGACATCACCTATCTTGGTGACTATAACCCGCTGTTCTACGGAGGTTTAACACCATCTGTAAAATGGAAGCAATTTTCACTGAATACCGTTTTCCACTTCCGCTACGGTAACAGCGTGATAAACATGACTCGTATGGAACTGGAAAAAATGCATGGTTATAACAATCAGAGCAAGGCAGTACTGAAACGCTGGAGAAATCCATATGAAAATGAAGCTAGCGCTCCGTCAGATCTGCTACCGAGGGCACTGTACGGCGAAGGTTACAACTGGCTGGCATCTGACCGATTCGTAGAAGACGGTTCTTTCCTCCGCTGGAAATCTGCCACTTTCAGATACAACTTCAAGAAAGAATGGCTTACCAAGTTTAAACTTTCAGAATTGTACTTATACGCTACGGTGAATAACATTAATGTGTGGACCAATTATACCGGACAAGATCCGGAGGTAAGCATCGGAGGTAGGAATCCCGGGCAGGACACATCCAGATCGCCGGTTTCAAAATCCTATACATTTGGTTTGAACCTTACATTCTAAATGAGGTAACGCAATACATTAAAAAGACCTTTAATTAAAAATACAACCGTATAGAGTTTTTACAGTAAATCAGTCAGGATTCATACGGAAATAATAAAATATAAGCATGAAACGAGCATGAACACGGTGGTTCAACAAAGATGATGAAAACCTGACATGCAAGTTCCATGTGTCAACTAATAAACAAATTATTTACACATGAAAACGAAAATAGTATTATTGTTAATAGTTGCTTTGATACTTTCATCCTGCTCTGACTGGCTTTACCTGGAGCCTGAAGACGGAGTAATCCGCAACCGTTTCTGGAAGACGAAGGAGGAAACGCATTCTGCCGTATTGGGATGTTATGCTTCTTTGATGGAGGATGCAATGATGGAACGCTACTTTGTATGGGGCGAGCTGCGTGCAGATATGGTGGCGCCTACGGCAATTGCTTCAGAGCACTATTTGGCATTGAACAATGGAGAAATAGTAAGTTCGAATCCATATACTTCCTGGAGTGATTTATACCGCACTATAAACCAATGTAATACGGTGCTTGAACTTGGGAAAAATGCGATGGAGCAAGATATCTCTTTTTCTGAAACACTGCTTAAACAATACGAAGCGGAAGTGACAGCCATCCGGAGTCTGGCCTACTTTTACCTGATTCGTACTTTTCGCGATGTGCCATACATTACTAAAGCCAGTATCTATGACGACCAGGTATTTTCTGTTCCGGTAAGCAGACAGGCCGATATTGTGGACTCCCTGATTGTTTCGCTTAGAAAAGTGGAAATGGATATACCATACAGCCACAATACTCTGGCCTCCAATAAAGGACGCTTCAATGTTTTCAGCCTGAAAGCGCTGTTGGCCGATATTTATTTATGGAAAGGTGATTATGACAATGTAATAGATTTGACAACCCAGATAATTGAATCAGGACAGTACTCTTTGATTCCTGTAGGAAGGGAAGAAGTGCTGGTAGACGGGCAGACTGCCGGAACTTTCGAAAAAGTTTATTATGTAAATGAAGCTGACGTAGCATTGTATTTTAACAACATGTATGTGGCTGGCAACAGCGTAGAAAGTATTTTTGAACTTCAATTTGGATCAGACAAGAACAACCCTTTCGCCGGTATGTTTCTGCCGGACTATGCCAAACTCCGCGTGAAGGCAGAAAATTTCAGTACAGAATTTTTCCCATCTTCAGGTGTTGACCGCGGCTGGTTTGATATGCGGGGCGAAGGCGTTTCGTTCAGACAGGGATATATATGGAAATGGATAGGATTATCCAGAGATACATACCAGTTGCGCACCTTAAATACCTCATACAGCAATTGGATTTTTTATCGTTTGGCCGATATAATTTTGATGAAAGCAGAAGCGCTGACTCAGAAAGCAATTCAAAACGGCAATAACCAGCAGATGCTGGCAGAAGCCAATGAACTGCTACAGCAGATTCGGGAAAGAGCAAATGCACCGGAATCTACAGATATGCTCTACCAGCACACCGGCGATATCAACGGCAAAACCATGGAAGAATATATTCTGAACGAAAGAGCCCGTGAATTTACGTTTGAAGGAAAGAGATGGTACGACGTACTGCGCCATGCTCAAAGAAATAATTACGCTGACGGGAATTTGGATTATCTGATACGCCTGGCAGTAATGGCTGCACCACCTGAAAAAGTGTACAGCCTGCAGAATAAATGGCAGAGCAACAGCGGAAGCCACTATCTGCCCATCAACCTGAATGAAATGAATACCAATAAAAGCTTAGAACAGAACGAGTTTTATAGATAAATCATAACAAAGAAAAACCTTTGGCCTTGGTAATTGATTGAATAGTAAATAATAAACAGCTATACATCACCTATTGCCCACGGCTGAAAAATATAATATCATTTATGAAAAATACATTATTTCAAAGACAGATTCCCGTTTTTCTAAGGACAATAGTTCTTCTTTTGGGAGTTGCGTGGATGGTTTCTTCTTGTGAAAAATCAATAGAAGGAATTGACAGTTATCGTGTTTACGACGATAAAATGCTTGATGAATTAATGGCTGAACAAGAATTGACATCTTTTCTTGATATTGTGGCTAAAGCCGAATATACCGGTACCATACATGCCTACGGAGCTTATACTTTGTTTGCACCAACCAACGATGCCGTTAATACCTACCTGCAACAAAAAAACATCAGTAGCGTGAGTGCACTGAGTACAGAAGAGGCTGAAGAGATTATCAAGTACCACTTGGTGAAAGATACGGTTCCAACCACCAATTTTGTTGACGGCAGGCTGGCTTCGCCTAACTTTGCAAAAAAGTATCTTGTCACACAGTACAACGGTCAAACCTATATCGTAGACAGGCAGGCAAATATCATTACCAAGGATGTGAGAGGAGCAAATGGCGTGCTTCACGTGATAGATAAAGTATTGACTCCGCCCGACAAAACCATCACTGATGCCGTAAGGGCATTGCCGGAAAGTTATTCTCTGATGAAAGAAATTTTCGAGCTATCAGGTGCAGCTGATTTGTTGTCGGAAGTAAAAGAAGACAATTGGTTTACCTTCTTTGTGCAGGATAACCAGGCATTTCATGACGCCGGAATAGAATCTGTGGACGACCTGCTCGTTGAACTTCGTGCAAGTACACCTGCCATTGAAGACAGAGATACGCTTCTTTACAATTACATTGCTTACCACGGTATTAATTCCAGGCTTTATATCGTTGATCTGCTCTATGTTTCCAGCATGCAGACACTTGTTCCCAAGCAGGTTATTACATTCAAAAGAAATAAAGACGCAATTCTTCTCAATGAATTTATACAGGGGAAAATGCTTGAGTCAGGCATTTCATTAGACAGACAAAGTCAATATTCTGATTTGAGTTGTTCGAATGGAGTTATTCACAAGATCAATGGAAATATTCAAATAAAAAACCGCACTGCTTACCGCATTTACTGGGATGTGGCTGAGCAGCCCGAAATCATGGCGTTGAAAAACTTCAGAAAAGCGGGAACTTCTGTAAACTTCAACCCGGGCGACTTGTCTGAGGTTACCTGGGGTGGCAGAGCACCAACACCAATCAATTACTATTGTGGTTCGATGCCCGCTACAGTAAGTCAGATGGATACAAAACACCAGTATATCTACAGTGACTACCTGAGGTTTAATTTATACAGTCTAACTAATCAGTGGATAGAATTTAAAACTCCTGTACTTATCGAGGGTAAATACAAAGTTTGGCTGTGCTACCGCCGTGAACTTGAATTGAAACTCAAATCGGTTTTCAAACAAGATGGATATGATGATCAGGTAATGCCATACATTTTCGACTTTTCTGACTACATGCCCAATCCGAATACCAACGGTGAGGAAGCGATAGAAGTTGAAGGATGGAAACGGTATAATGCAAAAGTATATAATTCAGTGGTTATTTCGCACTTATTAGGAATAATTGATGTGCAGTCCACAGGCCGTCATACGCTTCGTTTTGAATCCACAACAGGAGGACGCGGTCAGCAGGCTGGTAACTGGGATATGATTCAGTTCATACCGATTGATGAAGACCAGCTGTGGCCTAAAGTGGATATGCGAGGCAACTGGATTGGTCCGGATGTTCCCGTATGCCAGATATTCCCTGAGAGCGAATGTGAGCCGGAAACTCCTGTAGGATGATAAAATTCAGAAGAAATTAATTAGAAATAAATATTCACCTGACTCCAATTTGCTGGTGCTGAACAATAATTCAATACAGCATGGAGTCAATCCATGCGGCATTAAATAAAAAAAAACTCTTCGTATGAAAAAATCGATAATAAAGAAAGTGTTGCTTTTAGCAGTGATTGCTCTGATATTTGCTTCCTGTGATGCTTGGAAAGAGGATATCCGCCTCAATGATGAGGCAAGAAGCAAAAATCTTTACGAGGCAGTTGCGTCCAATCCGGATCTCTCCGTTTTTGCAGATATCCTCAGACTTACTGGATACGATGCAACTCTGAAGGAAGAGCAGGCGCTCACCGTTTTTGCTCCAAAAAACAGCGCACTCACAGGAATAAACACCTCGGATGTGAACAGCCTGAAAGAATGGATAAAGAATTATATCGCCTACCTGACCTATTTTACAGACGATTCCGGAAAGTTCGGAGCAGGCAGCATTCGGATGATCAATGACAAAAATGTACCTGTCAATGCTGCCGGAGTATCTGGTGCTGGAGTTGTTCAGTTTAATTTGGTAAGTTCCAATGGAGTACTTCATATTATTGACAACATCATTATCGATCGAAAGAATATTTGGGAATACCTGGACGAACAAACCGGTTATGCGCAGGTTGATTTTATACGGTCTGTCAACGAACGGGTAATGGACAAAGAACGCAGCGTTCAGATTGGTGTAGATAGAAACGGACGCCCGATTTATGATACTGTATGGGTAGTGCGAAACGATTTTTTGGAAACCTTCCCATTGAGTGACGAGACTCAGGCGTTTACTTTCCTTCTCCTTGAGCAAAATGCCTGGGATCAAATGATGACAAAGTACACTAAGTATATGAAACAGGACAATCCCGAAAAACAGGAAAAAACTATCATACGCCAGATAGCTTCAGACATGATGCTTTTCCCGGTTGAGATTACAGAAAACGGACGCTTTGTTTCTATGAACGGCGACAGCCTGCTGGTTGATGTGAATTTATCATCCATCAAGGAAAGCTATCAGGCATCCAATGGAAAAATCTACAAGTTAAATGCTGTAGATGTGAAAATGTACAACAATAAAATTAAGGAACAATTGATTGAAGGAGAAAGCTACGTTGACCGCTGGGACGGACAGGACGGCTGGGAAGTACGCTACCGTTCATGGGCAAGCGGTGGTATGGACGTTGTTTTGAAAGGAACAACACGCAATGTTTTTTCATACAATATCTGGGATTTTGAAGGCGATTCAATCCGTTTGATTAATACTACACGAACTTTCCAGATGCATCATCGCACTGCTAGCGAACGATATATAAGCCGTAGCAGCAACGCTTATCTGAAATACGAGCCGGTGATGTATTCTGTTCCTTATAAAATCTACTGGCGGGCGTATGATGACAAGTCCAATCATTTCTATTCTGTTACAGGATTGCTTTACGAGAAATCGGGAACAGATTATATTCCTCTATTCACCATTGAGGGTACGGATACAATTCCTTATACAAAAGAATGGAGAATGGTGCTGGAGCAAAAACTGCTCATCAGCTTCCCGGGTAAACCGGCGCTGTCAAGAACTGCTAATGCATTGATTGAAAATCATTTTTCATCCAAGACTTTGATGGCTGGCGTATCTACAGCCGGAGTTATGGAAGAAACCATGTTGACGCGATACAATGCTGCTGCCGAAGACAAAATGTATATGCTGGGCACATCACTTACAGCTGCGGCATCATTAAATAATAATGAAGATGCTTTTGGAAAAGCGGAAATACTAAAAAGTCCGTCGTACGGTAAAGCTACTTTCTTTGTATCCAATACGGTTAGAGAGCGAGACGCCAATGCAGGTGTGATATTCCTTGATTACATTCGTCTGGTACCACTGATTGATCCAAACGAATAAAACATAATTAATAAAAATTGAATTCTTGATATAATAAACCCGTTCAGGGTATTGATAAAGTATATATTTAACTCGGCATCTCAAAAAAATAAGTTAGGAAAAGTCAGATTCTGCAGTCCGGGGAAAGTTTCTCCCAGACAGTCGGGAAGGATAAAAACACATAAAAAACTATATTACGATGAAAATCAAAACTGGTGTTATATATTGGATGTTTCTGTTTGTCGGAATAGTGACCAGCTACTCTACAAATGCACAGGGGAATAGCAATCATCTTCATACCGTTACAGGTACAGTTACGGATGCTGAGACAGGAATGCCGCTGCCAGGTATTCATGTTGATGTACCTGGTATCTCTTCTGCCATAACGGATGATAATGGGCATTATACCATCGGTATCCCCAAAAATAATGTCATCCTGAAAGTCAGCAGCGCCATTCATGCATTCAAGGAAATTCCTGTGAAAGGACGTGATAAAATTGACGTCATACTATACGAGAAGGATTACAAAGGTGCTTCCAGAATTGTATATACACCTACCGGTGATGTGTCTTCCACGCAGCAAGCTGGTTCAGTAAGCGTTATTAAGCAAGACAACAACATGAGCGTATCACCTACACCCGATGGATTAATACAGGGTTATGGAAGCGGCATCAACACAGTGCTCCGTTCAGGAATGCCTGCCTCGGGATCCAACATGTACCTGCATGGTTTCAATACAATGAATGCCGGTGCTATGCCGCTGTTTATTGTTGACGGGCTGCCATATGAAAATACGGTGTATGCTAATTCACTTATTGGGAATTACATGAACAATCCGCTTGCATCCATCGATGTGAAAGACATTGAAAGCATTACCATACTAAAAGACGGAACTTCACTTTATGGAGTTAAAGGTGCCAACGGAGTAGTCCTGATCAAAACCCTGCGGGCGAATACATTGGAAACTAAGATTAATGTACACATTCATACCGGAATTAATTTTGAGCCTGATAAAATACCTCTTCTCAATGCCGCTCAGCATCGAAACCTAATTTCAGATTTGCTTCAAGGGCAGGGATATTCACCCTCTTATGTAGAAAGCCTGCCGTATTTTGACAGCCGGTTGCCTGTGAAACAAAACTGGGGATACGATGGAAATGTGGATTACTACCGTTACAACCACGATACTGACTGGCAGCAGACAATATATGACAGCAAATGGAATCAAAATGTATATTTGAATGTGGCCGGTGGTGATGAAGTGGCAAAATACGTACTTTCTCTGGGATATCTGAATCAACAGGGAACGCTTAAAAATACTCATCTACAACGTTTCAATACACGTTTTAACTCGGAAGTGAGCCTTTCGAAGGATGTTACTTTCCAATCCAACATGAGTTTTATCTATGGAAATAAAGACATGATGAACGAGGGTGCTAACACCAGGCTGAATCCCATGCTGGCAGCCATGTTGAAATCGCCTTTCACCGCATCCCATGTTTACAACGTAGAAGGCCTTCTCTCTCCAAACGAAGAACATGCCGATGTTTTTGGCAACAGTAACCCTTACGTGCTGTCAAACAATCTTTTACTGGCTAATATTAACTACCGTTTCATGGGTACTTTTAGTTTGTCATGGAGTGTTAATAAAAACCTCAGTTTGAACACCTCGTTTGGCTTAAATTTCAATAAAGAACGTGAGCGTGTTTTTTATCCGAGCGTTGGTATTCTCTTTGATCCGCTGAGAGACAATGAAATAACCAATGAAATGGAAAGTAGAACCGATAGATTGTTCTCGCTTTTCAGCGATACTTATGCCGATTATCGAAAAATTTTCTCATCAGATCACAAGTTGAATGTCAGAGTAGGTACCCGCTATCAAAACAACAAAGCGGAAGATGACTTCGGTAAAGCCTACAACTCAAGTTCCGATGATTTCAAAACTATCGGTTACGGTATTTCACTGCTCAGGCAGATTGGTGGAAGCATTGGCAACTGGAACTGGCTGTCAGTTTATTCATCTGCCGATTACGATTTCCAAAATAAATATTTCTTTAATTTTTCAATATCTTCTGATGCCTCCTCCCGTTACGGAAGAGACGCTGACAGGTTTTACATCTATCCGTCGGTTGCTGCTGCATGGCTTATCAGCGGCGAGGAATTCATGAGAGATGCCTCTGCATTTGATTTGTTGAAACTGCGCTTGAGCTACGGTATTTCCGGCAACGATGATATGGGAAATTACAACGGGATACAGTACTATAAGCCACAAAATCTGCTGGGCAGCTACGGACTCGTAAGAGGCAACCTGGTAAACACCGGTTTGAAGCCTGAGACTGTACACCGTATCAATGCAGGTCTTGATTTCTCAATCCTCAACGAAAGAATCAATGCTGGTATAGATGTTTACTCCAATACTGTTAAAGACATGATACTGGTAACAACTCCGGATCGTTCCTCGGGTTTCAAATACTACATAGCCAATGCAGGTTCTATGCGAAACATTGGTGTTGACCTCACAGTAAACGCACGTGTTATAAACCAGGCGTTCAAATGGGATTTAGGTTTGTCTGTTTCCACCTACAAAAATAAAGTACTGGATCTGAATGGGGAAGAATTCCTCAACGAAGCTGCAGGAGCCGTTATCCAAACAAAAGTAGGCCAGCCGCTCGGACAGTTTTATGGTTACCGGACAAATGGTGTTTACACCACTCAGGCACAGGCTGATGCCGATGGAAACTATATTCTGAAAGGATTAGTAGAAAACTATTTTGGTGCTGGAGATGTACGTTTTGTAAATCAGAACAACGACAAACTTATCGATGAAAATGACCAGGTAGTAGTTGGCGACCCAAATCCTGACTTCTTCGGTTCGTTAGTGAATAATTTTCGATTTAAAAAATGGACACTGAATTCATTAATGGTTTATTCATACGGTGGTGACGTGTATAACTATGCCCGTTCGCAGATAGAAAACCTTTCTTCCTACAGCAACCAGTCGCAAGCAACACTGAACCGCTGGCGCTCTCCGGGTGATCATACATTCATGCCGAAGGCCGTTTACGGTGACCCTATGGGAAATGCACGCTTCTCTGACCGCTGGATTGAGGATGGATCTTTCATTCGTCTGAAAACGGTAACCCTTGCTTACGATTTTAACGCAGGATGGAAATTGCTTCAAAACTTTACTGTTTTTGCAACAGCAGAAAATCTGCTTACGTTGACCAACTACAAAGGATTAGATCCTGAATTTGCCCTTGGACAAAGTCCGCTCTATTATGGAATCGATCCCAGCGTGGTACCGCAGCCACGTACTGTTTCCCTGGGTGTTAAATTAGCTTTGTAATAAAAAAAATACGAAATACAATGAAAAAGATATCAATTATTCTCCTTTCCGCCCTGTTGATTACAACATCATGCATCAACACGACGCCTGAAGAAGTGCTGGAGTATGATAATTTTTATAAGGGAGTGGATGATGCAGATAATGCCATCTTAGGGCTTTATGGCCAGTTTTCTGAATTGGCCGGGCAGATTGTGGTGCTCAATGAGCTGCGTGCCGATCTGCTGGACGTTACACCCAATGCAACCATCGATTTGCAGGAGGTAAATGTGGGGAGGCCATCACGAAATAACCCGTGGACCGACGTGAGTAATTTTTACAAAGTAATCCAAACATGCAATGATTTGATGCATAACTTTGATGTGATGCTGGAAGAAGGGCGCATGATTCAGGCAGAATATAACGAGCGATACTCGGATGTTGCCGCTTTGCGCACCTGGGTTTACTTCCAACTCGGTATTCAGTTTGGGAAAGTGCCTTATATTACTGATCCGGTGATTACGATAGCCGATTTGGATAAATACAAAGCCAACGAACTTGCTCTGGACCAACTCGTACCCGAATTGATCCGCTGCATGGAAAATCTTCCAACGCTGGAAAACTACAAAGTTTCAGGATTGATAAAACAAACCTGGGACGGCTACTCGCTGGCACCTTTCTTTATCAACAAACGTTCTCTGTTAGGTGATTTGTATCTTTTTAATAACGAATACGACAAAGCCGCCAAGGTGTACCGCGATATCCTCGCCATTGGTGAAGAGCTGGATGCCACAGACAGAAACAGTTACCGAAAAAACAGGCTTTACGTTTTTCCGTGGACAAGCGGAACACCGGACTGGTTTCAGATACTATATGCCGACGGTAAAATTGACGATATGAATTCGCTTTACAACGGCTGGAGCAATATGTTTATGGCAAGGACTACCGGGGTTTCTCTTGAAGAAATGATCTGGTTCATTGCTTACGATTCAAAATTTGAACCGAAATATCCATTTCTGGAACTGTTTAATTCTCCGGGTCTCAATGGCGGAAAATACTATCTGAAACCTTCGGATTATGCTGTAGAGTCAGTTTGGGGTGGTGAAACCCAGAAAAACGGCTTCCCGTTTGATGCGCGCGGCAAAACCGGAGGATTTGAGAGTTTGAATAACAACAATTACGTGAAGAAATACTCCTATTATGGAGGAACATCCAGTTCTTTAACAGGATGGCCCATAGGAAGCTGGTTTATTTACCGTGCTGCCACGTTGCACCTTCGCTATGCAGAAGCAGCCAACAGGGCCGGATATCCGCTGCTGGCATGGGCGTTTTTGAACGACGGACTTTCCGGAGGGACATTCCGTTTCCAAAAACCGGATGGAACCGAATATCCGGAGGATTCTATTAAAATTACAGGTACAAGCCCGTTTGATCCATATCCGTACCCATACTCATTTGATGCACGTTATAAAACTACCGCACCTCGCATTACTACCTCCTGGAGATCAAACGGAGGCGTTCGCGGCCGTGCTAATCTGCCGAATAAGAACTTTCCTGAAACAGCAGTTACCCTGCAGGATTCCATTCTTTTTGTAGAACAGCTAATCATCAGCGAAGCAGCTAAAGAGCTTGGATTCGAAGGAAACCGCTGGCAGGACTTGCTCCGGGTAGCACGCAGACTGAACAGGGAAACTCCCGGAAAGGGAACCCAATTCTTGTGGGATGAAAACATTAAGAAGAAATATGACCGCTCAGGAATATCAGGGGTAGATATGAGTTCTGAGGACAAATGGTATCTGCCTTTGTACAGATAAAGAATAACTATTGATGTACAGGTAAACAACAACTTTTAAAGTCAATATTAAAAAAAACAACTGATATAAGAAATGAAGAAACGCTTTCTTTCGCTCCTGCTAATTTTTTGCTTATGCCTGACGGCTTTTGCACAATTAATTCCCAATTATTCACCGGATATCCGGATGGAAAAATTGGGCAGGGGCTTGGTGGCGTATCGTGATGGCACTTCTACCATCCGCATCAGCTGGCGTTATCTTAAAAGCGATGACATTAACATTTCGTTCAATATATATCGTTCAATAATTGTTGGAGGTACTGAGGGTGCCCGGGTGCTGGTGAACTCTTCGGGGCCTGTCAGTAAATCTACATTTTTTTCAGCTTATCTTCCCAATGCCAATGCAATCTGGTTTTTTCTGAGGGAAGTTCATGACGGAGTTGAAAGTGAAAATGATGCAGCTGCTTATTTACTGAAAAGTACTGCCGATGGCGGCGGGAATCCATACATTGAGATTCCGATGAAGCAGGTGGCAGGAGATGTCAACTGGATTTATTCCCCCAATGATGCTTCTTTTGCCGATTTGGATGGTGATGGTGAGATGGAACTTATCATCCACCGTGCAGGAGTTGGAAAAGATAATGCACAGTCAGGTATAACGGATGCTCCTGTAATTCAAGCGTATAAGTTAGACGGCACCTTTTTATGGGAAATAAATTTGGGAATAAATATCCGTGAAGGAGCACATTATACCCAGTTTATGGTGTATGATCTGGATGGTGACGGGAAAGCCGAATTGGTCTGCAAAACGGCAGAAGGTGGAACTGACGGAGTGGGAAACTACATCGGCGAAGCCTATTTTCCTACATACGTTAAGAAGTTTAACCTTGGTTTGCGTACGTATAATCGTAATGCTGATTATCGTCTTACTAATGGCTACATACCTGCAGGGCCTGAGTTTCTGACTGTTTTTAATGGTGAAACCGGTGCTGAAATCTCTACTGTGGAATACGATCCTCCTCGTTACAGTACTATTTACAACAATGGGAACGAAGTGCCGGTGCTGAATCCGACCGAATCACAAATAAAATCCCGATGGGGGAGCAGAGATAGTTTTGGAAACCTTAATCGTACTGATAGGTTTCTTGCGTGTATAGCTTATCTGGATGGAATTAACCCATCAGTAGTTATGTGTCGTGGTTATTATACTCGTTCAGTTTTAGTGGCATATGACTTTGTTAATGGTCAGTTGACCAAACGCTGGAAGTTTGACACTTATGCAGGAGGCTCAGCAAGTCCGTGGATTTCTTATGAAGGACAAGGCAACCACAATCTCCGCGTAGGCGATGTGGACGGAGATGGATTTGACGAGATTGTCTACGGTTCCTGCACCATTGACCATGATGGAACGGGATTGTACAACACCAGAAAAGGACACGGCGATGCACTGCATTTGTCCGATTACATACCGGAGCGGCCTGGTTTAGAGGTGCTTGCCGTACATGAAAATAAAACGGATGGAACTACCTTGCGTGATGCTGCAACGGGTCAGGTCATCCATCAGGTGCTATCAGCTGATGATGTGGGACGGGGTATGGGGACAGATGTTTCATCGGCCTATCGCGGTATGGAGTGGTGGTCGGCACGTTCGGGCGGTGTACGAAGTTCTGAAACCGGAAATGTAATCAGCTCCGGAGGTACATCTATGAACATGGCCTGCTGGTGGGATGGCGATTTGCTGCGCGAACTTCAGGACGGTACGAGCGTTACAAAGTATATGAATGGTTCTGCATCAACACTTTTTTCAGGAGTAGGCGTATCATCCAATAACAGTACGAAATCAAATCCATGCATAGTCGGTGATATTACAGGAGACTGGCGCGAAGAAGTGGTACTTAGAACGAATGACAACCGTTTTGTGCGGATCTATATGACACATGGACTAAGTGCAAATACCAGTTACCGTTTCCATAGTTTTCTGCTGGATCCGGTTTACCGGTTGAGCATAGCTTATCAAAACGTGGCGTATAATCAACCCACACACACCGGATTTTATTTTGGAAGTGACCTGGAAGATATTTTTGTGCCGAAACAAATTGAAACTGAGGCTGAAGAATATGAACTTGACCCGATTTTTGACGGCATCAGCTACGCCTGGTCAACCGGTGAAACTTCAAAAACCATTATGCTTAAGCGGAGTGATTTCACACCGGAAGTGCCTGAACGCATCAAATTAACAATGAACTACCTCGGGTATTTGTTCTCAGATTCGATAGATGTAATTTTCAAAAATCCAACATCTACAGAAAGCATACAGGTATCAGAGCCTGTAAAACTCCTTTCTACCGTTGTGCACGACGAACTATCGCTTGAGTTTAGCGAAGCCGGACTTTACACGAGTTATTTTTATGACATGAAAGGTGCATTATGGATGAAAACAAATCTGAAGGTTAGCGGCAAATCCATACATACATTAGATGCTGCTTCGCTGCCAAAGGGTGCCGGAATAGTGGTGATTCAGAAGGGAAAAGCCGTTTATAGGGAGAAATTTATAAAACTTTAGTAATAAGCTGCATAAGGTCGTTGCTAGATGCTTTACATACATTGAAACAGTTTAAAAAAAGGGTCATTTTTTGCAAATATCATTTTTTTAAGAAACATATACGTCTAATTTAACAATAGAGCTGTTGTACTTGTCTTTTAATAATTTTTTTTTTAATATTTAATAAAACATTTTTTGTATCATGAAAAAAAACAGTACTTTTTTATTTTTGCTTGCCTTTTTTGTGGCAGGCAGTTTGGGTGCAATGAAAGCCCAGGAGGTTCCATCAGGTTTCTACAAAAAATTTCATATTGTCGATAATTTTAACGAAAGAGATGTGTTACCTGCAGGATGGACTGTGCTTAACAACAACAGTTCACATATGGGGAGAAACGGTGGTATAGCATTAGCTGCCAAGGAAGGAACTAATAAATGGTTATCTTTTAGTGGCAGCGGTAGTGGATCACGTGGTGCCCAGCTTACATTCCCTTCAACCAATAACTATCCGGCTGCGGAATATCCATCCGATTCAATCTGGTTCGTTCAGTTTGACTGGACAATTCCTACCACAGCTGCATCTTTATCAGCCAAAAATGCTGCCGCTATATTTGTCTCAGGCAGCGGCGGAGTAGCTACAAACGACGGAGAAGGATGGTATTTCCCGTCTATCTTCGGTTTATATGTTTGGCAGAATGGAGGTTATATGCACTACATGAACATGGACCGCGACGGCCTGCAGAAACGTGACCAGACTACGGGCGAACTGATTGCAGGTGAGACAAATGGTCAGGCATTTTTAGCCGGCAACTGGCAGTCCTGGAGAAGGGCAAC
>CAZIRA010000002.1:0-38182 GCA_964541615.1 uncultured Paludibacter sp. | reverse complement strand
AGACAAATGGTCAGGCATTTTTAGCCGGCAACTGGCAGTCCTGGAGAAGGGCAACTTCAACAAGTGGTGCTCCCGTTGGTACTGCAGATAGTTTGAACGCCACCACTGCCACTAAGGTTGTTGTTGCACTTGGCGGGACATACCGTATCAATGCAAAAATAGATTTAAAAGCAAACAGTCAGAAAGTATTACAGTTGACAATTACCGATCTTGCAGATCCTGCCAATACAGATGTTATAGGCGAAATGGCTTTCCTGGCTCCAACTCATGCCGGAACGGCTGCCACAGTGGCTAGTGAACAACGCATTGTAAAAGATATTTCACTGCTGAATATGATTAATACCAGAGGAAGCAACGGTGGAAACGGAAACAGTTCGAACTTAGCCAATAGTGGTGTGGACAATATGGAAATATATTTACTTCAGCCATCTTTAGGTCAACGTGACGTAACCATAAATTATGTAGATCGGGATGGTGGAAAAGCTAAAGATTCAAGAGTAGTTCCGTTGCAGGAAGTTGGTAATCCTTACCGGCTGATCAACGCTGATAAATTAAGTTATTTCAATGATGCGCATACATTCTATTATGCATATGATGCTGAACTTACCCATGCAGCCAATTCGGCAAAAGGAGAAGACGGTGAGAGCGTAGTTGTTTCTCTTGACGGCGATAACAGTATCACAGTTGTATTTAAGAAAACTGCAGTTACAGCCGGTGAATACGTCTGGACCGGTGAGGCAGGCTTCAACTGGGACGAATTGGAAAATAATTTCAGTGTAGGTGGCGCACCTTCTATTGGCTACCAAAGCGGAAATGCCGTTACTTTCTCAGGTGCTGATGTGTTGAATAAAGAAGTGCAGCTTCCTTTGAATGTTAATTTAGGTGCCGGTGACCTTACTGTTTCTGCTTCGGGTTATTCCATCAGCGGTGCAGGAAGAATTTCTGGGACCGGAACATTAATTATTGATAAAGGTACAACCATAGGAGTTTACAGTGGATTGGAAGGTGGAGCCTTAGTAAACACAACTGAACCTGTCCACATCAAAAACGCAGGTGCGGCTACTCATTTCAAAGTAGTTGATAATGCAACATTAAAACTGGAAGCAGGAGCAGATTTCACAAAAGCAATTGAAGCGGCAGGAACTCTCAACATTGAAGCATTATCTAACAATATTTATACTCCTGCATCAATAACCAACGCTTCTACTATTAATATCTTAATGAATGCGGAAGGGCGTCACAGTACCAACTGGACAACTGCATGGAGATCTGTAATCCCTGAAAATGCTCAGGTAAATGTGACCACTACGCTTGATAGTTTGGTAAGACCGATTGGATTTGGTGTACGCGGAGACGACTTTAAAATGGCAAAATTACATCTGGGTGACAGCATCCGTTTTGTCCGCGATTACAACGAAGCTAACGCAACATTTACAAGCACTACGACCGTTGGCGAATTAAGCGGAACTGAAAAATCATTTATTGAAGGTGGTTTTATTGACGGTCGGGCTTCTACTCTTGAAGTTGGACACCTGAATACAGATGCTGTATTTGGAGGTGAAATTCGTCAATATCAGCACCATACAACCGGAAGTCTGTATGATTTGCAAAGCAGCTTACTACGTATAAGGAAAGTAGGCACCGGAAAATGGACACTAAACGGCCCTCTGAACTACAAAGGTGAACTGTTGATAGCTAAAGATGGCGGAACAATTGAATTAGGCGCTAATGTAGCTCCAACAGTCACTGCAATCAACGTAGATACTGCCGGTGTATTTATTGCTAAAAATGTAACAATAGAATCACCGATAATGGTAAATATCGGTACGCTGGCCGGTTCGTTCACTGCCAATAGTGTTTCCCTGACAGGTTCTACCATTAAAATGAACGTAAACAGCTTCAACGAAGGTGACCACGATAAAATGACTTCTGTTGGTAACTTTACGATATTGGATGGAGTAAATCACAAAAACTTCCTGGATATCACAGTTAACTCTGCAGAAATTGACAAAACTATCGATTTGATAAAAGTAGGTGGTGCTGCCAGTATTTTCTTTGAACAGGTATTGGTCAATGGAGTGAATGTAATAACTGGTTACACATTTGAAGAAGATCCTTACGGTGGAGTAATCAATGTGCCTGTTCCGAACCCTGCTGCTGATTTTGTTTTTGCCTGGGATGCTGCCAGAAATACCGCTACATTGAAAAGTAAAGTTGCATTGACGAGCGTAGATAATGTGTTTGACAATAAAACTATTCAGTCAATCCAACTATATGACTTAACCGGACGTGCAGTGAAATCAGGTACAAAAGGTCTAGTAATCAAACAAACAACCTATACTGACGGCACTCGTTCAGCTGAAAAAGTGTACATCCGCGAGGAAAGATGAATGAATAATTAAATAAAAGAAAGAGCTTATTCGGACTTGTGCCGGATAAGCTTTTTTTACATTATTCCGAACAATTTGAATTCCTGACGTTTTTTATATTTCAAAAAATTGCTTTTTATTAAAATAACCTGCACTTAATACAAACATTCCATGCGAAAAATTCTCGTTTCCATCTTGTTGTTTTTACTCTTTTTTACACTATCCTCACAGCGCCGGATGGAAAACTTAGGAAGGGGTTTGGTTGCCTCAAAGATCTCAAACGGTGTCTATGTCAACTGGCGGATACCGGCTCAGGAGTGGCGTAATGTAAGCTACAATCTCTATCGCGATGGTGCTAAGATAAATGCATCGCCTATAACAGGCGCATCAAACTTTGTAGATGCATCGGGTACTTTAACTTCTAAATATAAAGTTGCAGCTGTGGTCAATGGATTAGAACAGCCTGCAGGTGCCGAAGTTTCTGTACTTCCTAATCCCTGGATTGAAATTGAACTGAAACCGATTCCGAAAATTTCCGGTGTTGATGACAAGTATTATAAATATACATCCAATGATATCGTTACCGGCGACCTGGATGGAGATGGAGAATACGATTTCATAGTCAAACGATACAATAACCAGCACGATTCTGCAGACCCGTATGGAAATAAATACTACACTTTGTTTGATGCCTACAAATCGGATGGTACGTTTATGTGGCGGATTGATGTAGGTCCAAACCTGATCAGTCATGAAGAAATTAATGCACTGGTTTATGATTTTGACGGCGACGGAAAGGCTGAAGTTGTGATGCGGACATCGGAAGGAACTGTAGATGGCATCGGCAATGTGATTCCTGATCTTGGAAATGCCATGGGACAGCCCTATCCTGATGGAAAAACCAATTATCGCGACGGACTTCAAATGAATAATTCCTGGTTTGAATATACAGGACCGGAATATCTCTCCCTTTTCGATGGTGAAACCGGTGTCATGCTTGACCGGATTGACCACATTGCCCGCCAGCCGGTTGCACAGTGGGGAGGGTCGGGTATGAACGCAGCACAGTTGGCGCACCGGGCTACAAAGTACCATTATGGTGCACCTTATCTTGATGGAGTAAAGCCGAGTGTTCTCATTACCCGGGGCATTTACGATCGTATAAAAATGGAAGCGTATGATGTGGCTGGAAAAAAATTTGTAAAACGATGGGCTAAAGGTTTCGACTCGAGTGACTATCCCGGATATGCAGGGCAGGGTAACCATAATTATTCCATTGCTGATGTAGATAATGACGGCAGAGATGAAATTATATATGCCTCCATGACGGTGGATGATGATGGCAAGGGGCTTTATACTACCGGATTAGGACACGGCGATGCACTTCACGTAAGCGATTTGGACCCGTTCCGAAAAGGATTGGAAGTTTTTGCCTGTCATGAAAATTCACCCTACTGGGGCACAACCTTCCGGGCTGCTGAAAGCGGAGCAATTTTACACAACTATATTCATGGGAGCGACTGCGGACGATGCATGGCTGCCAATGTTTCCAATAAATACAAAGGAGCAGAACTAAATCCAACCACCCAAGGTAATTCGGTGGGTGGTTCAGTTAATTTCAGGATTTACTGGGACGGAGACCTGCTTGAAGAGCTCGTGGATCACAACAATTTCAGTACTGCAACAGGAAAGGGAGTTGGAAAAGTGCAGAAATATAACGATGCAACCTCCACCTGGTCAGATGTTTTGGTTACAACAGGCTATTATTCCAATAACTATACTAAAGGTACGCCTTCTCTGCAGGCCGATATAATTGGCGATTGGCGTGAAGAACTTATTTTCAAAAGTGATGATGAATCCAGAATCAGGATATATTTTTCTACTCATCCTACAGACCACCGTATTTACACCCTGATGCATGATATGCAGTACCGGCAGGCAGTTGCCTGGCAGATGTGCGGATACAATCAGCCGCCGCATACCAGTTTCTTTCTGGGAGAAGCTGAAGGGATTTTGCTTCCGCCTCCTGCAGTGATATCAAATGATAAATTGCTGTATGCCGGAAGTAATAAATGGACAAAAAACGGACTTCCGGCCAATTATTCGAATGACGATGAACTATTATTTGATGTGTCAGGGCATGGAGCTCCGGTTGTTTTAAATGGTGCATTGTCGCCTAAATCACTTACGGTAAATTCACCACAGGATTATACATTCGACACCTCGAGTGCTCTTTTTGGTGGTTCAATGATTTTTGTAAAACAAGGAAACGGAACACTTACCTGGAGTGGTACCCATGAATACCATGGTGCAACTGAACTTTGGGATGGACTGACAATTTTCGAAGGGTCGATTTCTAATTCACCTGTTTGGATAAACCGCTTTGCTGAATTTTCAGTCAAAGGGATGCTGGGAGCCGGCTTAGAGATGGAATACGGCTCAATTCTCTATCCGGGCGGAAAAGACGAAGCAGGTGTGTTAAATATTGGTTCCGATATGAAACTGAAAAGCGGAGCTGTATTAGAATTTGAACTGAATAGCAATACCGGGCTAAGCGATAAAATAAATATAACAGGTAATCTTGATATAGGAACAGTTATTTTCCAAGTGAAAAAAAACGCAGAGCTTACCCCCGGAAATTACATATTAATGCAGGCTGCATCAATTATGGGAAATGCTGCGTCTGTAACGATTGAAGGTCTTGATGATCAGATTTTTTCACTCTCATTTGCCGAAGGGAATGTTGTGCTCTCTGTAGAAAAAATGAGAAGTGCCGCTTCCGTGCTTTGGAAAGGCGATAAACCTGGTGCAGTCTGGGAACTTGGCAGTGTTCGAAATTTCACGTTAAACGATGCAGATGTTTATTTCGCTTTAGGAGATGAAGTTATTTTTGACGATTCAGCTGTTTCAAAAATTGTGAATAAATCAGGGAATCTTCCTGCAGGAAATATTGCAGTAAATTCCACAAACAACTATATTATTCAGGGTTCAGGCGTAATAAAAGGTGATGGTTCGTTGCTCAAGACCGGCACAGGAAGCCTTACGCTGCGAGGGACCAACGAATATACCGGAGCTACATTAATAAACGGAGGTACGCTGATAGTAGAAAATATGCCTAATTTAGGCCGGCCGGGATCAGTAGGTTTCCCAAGTGGCGATCCGGAGAAGTTTGTAATTGACGGTGCTGTGCTCTCTACTACAGGAAGTTCTGTTACTTCTACCAGAGCGCTGAAAGCCAAAAATGCGACTATAAATGCCAATGCCTCCATCAATTGGGAGGAAAATATATCCGGTCCGAAATTAACTAAAACAGGAATGTCCTCTCTGAATCTTTTTACGAAAAACTTATTGCTAGATACCTTGGTAATTGTCCAGGGCACATTATCACTTGCCACTGAAGAAGCAAATGAAACGCCTGCAAGGACAATTGTCATGGAGGGAGGCGTGTTGCAGACCCTTGATGGAAGTGGTTCTTACAGCTCTTCAAACTGGAACCTGGTAGTTCCACAAGGCAAAACTGCTTCCGTAAATCTCGATAGCCGATGTGTTTATACCGGAAAATTAACCGGTGCCGGTATCCTGAATGTAAAATCGCCGTCTGTACGTTGTGACCAGAACGGAAACTGGAAAGAATTTACAGGCACTATTAATTTTAGCGGTGAAAGTATCCGGTTGAATAATATAAATACGCAGAATCTGTCCAATGCAAGCGTGAATCTCGCAAGCGGAACTAGTTTATATGTTGCATCAAATGGAAGCGGCGAAGCTGCTACAGGAGTAAATCTCAGTTTTGGTGCGTTGAGCGGAACAGGATCTGTTTCCGGAAGGAATAATATCTTCATTGGAGATAAAAACACCAACACGACTTACTCAGGCGTGATTACCACAGGTTCTGGCAGGTTGACAAAAAGAGGAACCGGACAGCTCACTCTCTCAGGAAATAATCTATATACCGGAGGAACGGATGTCAATACAGGTGTGTTGATAGCTGCCAATACAGCAGGAAGCGCTTTTGGAACGGGCAGCGTGACAGTAAAAGATGGAGCATTGCTTTCCAATAAAGGCTTTATCAGCGGAGGAGTAACTGCTCAGAGCGGCGGGCGGGTTAGCGGAATTAAAAACTACGGTGGAAATGTAACCATAGCAGTGGGAGGATTCCTGGAGCCTGGTGATGAGTCATCTCTTTCGTGGATCAGCAGGCTGGGAACTCTTACATTGGATAAAAGTCTGTTGCTGAACGGAACTCTGAAGATGGGCATTAGAAATGCATCCGGCTATATGTCCGACAAACTGGTTGTAAAAGGAAATTTCACAGTAAATGGAAATTTTGTACTTGAAATAGTAAATGGCGCAGAATCATTCCCATTGGGAACCAAATTAACACTTCTCGACCTTACGAGTGCAACGGTTTCCGGTAGTTTTACCTCTTTTGACTTGCCTCCAACTGATAGTGAAACAGAATGGGATACTTCAAAACTCCTTACTGAAGGGATTTTAGAGGTAGTTAAGTCAACTTCAACCGGAAGAACAAATGCCTCGACAATTAATATTTATCCCAATCCGGCAAAAGATTTTATTCGGATTGAGATGACGTCAGATGGAATATTTGATGCTGATATCCTGGATATAAATGGCAAAACTGTCATTAAAACCAAAGTTGAAGGCGGAATAATTAATGTATCAGAACTGCCTCAAGGCATCTATTTGCTGCATATCAATCAGAATGGGAAATTATATTCTACCCGATTTGTGAAGTAGACAAATAAAGACTTTTTTTTGTTTAACCGGCAGTTTTATTTACGATGAAACTGCCGGTTTTTTATCCGGAGTTGCTTAAAAGATGCTGTGAATTTGTTACTGAAAGAATTTACAAGCATTTAAATTATTACTTTTTTAATAGTTGAATCACTCCTTCTGCCGAAAAGTCGTTAAAAAGTAGTATTTTTGCAAGTGTATTTTGAATAAAAAATCATGATAAAAGAAAATTTATTAAGTAAAATTGAGCAGCGGGATATAGTCGTTGGAGTTGTTGGATTGGGTTATGTAGGGCTTCCTCTGGCCGTAGAAAAAGCAAAATCCGGATTCAAAACCATCGGTTTCGATGTGCAGGATCAGAAAGTTGAAATGGTGAATGCCGGACATAACTACATAGGCGATGTGGTGGATGATGATCTGGCAGAAATTGTGAAACAGGGAATGCTTTCTGCTACCAACGATTTCAGTTTTATAAAAGATGTTGATTTTGTAGCTATCTGTGTTCCAACACCGCTTGATATCCATCAACAACCCGACATCAGCTACGTGAAGGCTTCTACCGAAGCTATTTCCAGGTACATGAAAAAAGGGACGATGGTTGTACTCGAATCAACCACCTATCCGGGGACTACGGAAGAATTGGTGCGTCCGATTCTTGAAGAAGGGTCCGGCCTGAAATGCGGCGAAGATTTCTACCTTGGTTTTTCACCTGAGCGTGTGGATCCGGGAAATTTGATTTACAAAACTAAAAATACCCCGAAAGTTGTCGGTGCAATCGGAGATGATGCGCTGGAAGTTATAGCCGCGATGTACAGGGCCGTATTAGATAGCGACGTACATACCGTTTCAAGTCCTGCCATAGCTGAAATGGAAAAAATCCTTGAAAATACGTATCGGAATATCAATATCGGACTTGTAAATGAGCTGGCAATTCTTTGCAACAAGATGAATATCAACCTCTGGGAGGTGATTGAAGCCGCTAAAACAAAACCGTACGGATTTCAGGCATTTTATCCCGGACCTGGTCTCGGCGGTCACTGCATTCCGCTTGACCCGTATTATCTTTCCTGGAAAGCGCGTGAATACGGATTCCACACCTCGATGATAGAGTCATCGATGATGATCAACGACCGGATGCCTGAATATTGTATGGAAAGGGCTTCCAATATCTTAAATCGCTACAAAAAATCATTGAATGGTTCCAGAATTCTGGTGCTTGGTGTAGCGTACAAACAGGATATCGACGATTATAGGGAAAGTCCGGCACTTGTAGTGATAGATATTTTGAAAGGTATGGGTGCTGAAGTAAAATTCTACGATCCGTATATTTTGGAATACAAACACAAAGGTGAGTCCTGTAAAGGTGAAACAGACTTGACGACTGAATTATTGAAATCAGCTGATTTGGTAATGGTTACGACAGCACATACCAAGGTGGATTACGATTTCGTACAACAACACGCCGCATTCATTTTCGATACCAAAAATGCGATGAAGGCGGTGAAGAATAGAGAAAATATTGAATTACTTTAATAAAATATAGTAGTGAGTTCTGAGTATTCAGTTTTGAGACAATGATCAAATCTCAGCACCCTGAACTCGGAACTCGAAACCCGGAACTATGAAAAAAATATGTGTCATCGGTGGCGGAAGATGGGGCCAGAACCATATCCGCACGTTGTTTCAGATGGGAAATTTAGGTGGAATCGTTGAGGCTGATTCGAAGAGACTGGAAGAGTTGCTTGCACTGTATCCGGTGCATGGGTTCTCAAGTGTAGAATCAGCTTTGGAGAAAGATTTTGATGGATTTACCATTGCAGCTCCGGCACCCCTCCATTACGAAATAGCCAAAAAACTACTTGAGAAAGGAAAAAACGTACTGGTTGAAAAACCGATGACTTTGTCTGCCGGGACCTCGAAGGAACTTGTAGAAATCGCTAAAAAAAACAACGCTCAATTGATGGTTGGTCACGTACTTCTTTTCCATCCGGCTATTAAGAAAATCAAAGAAGTGATTGATTCGGGCAAAATCGGACAGCTTTACTACCTGTATTCCACCCGGTTGAATCTGGGAACGGTGCGGACAGAAGAAAATGTATTTTGGTCGTTTGCTCCGCATGATATTTCCGTGTTGGACTATTTTGTCGGTCAACCTGCCGTTAACATCGAATCCAAAGGAACCAAATTTCTCCAAAAAAACGTGTATGACTACACCATGACACAGTTAACCTATCCTGGAAACGTACACGCACATATTTTTGTGTCCTGGCTGCATCCGTTTAAAGAACAGCGATTAGTCGTAATTGGAAGCAAAGGAATGATTTCTTTCGATGATTCATCGGTAGAAAAGGAGATTCAGTTTTATGACAAGCACATTGAATTTGATCAGGGAATTCCAATCAAAATTGAGAATCCAAGCGAAATTATCACCTACGATAAAAAGCAGCCGCTTGCCGAAGAACTGAAATATTTCGTTGAAAATTTGGATAGAAAAATCGAAATTGCCGACGGTCAATCAGGCTACGAGGTTGTGAAAGTGCTGGAAAAAGCGCAGGAATTGATTGATAAAAACAACATCGGATAGTGCGATGTTTTATTAATCAGGGAAACGTTGGACTTTTAAACAAACAAATTTCATGCGGAAACTTTTTATAATTACAGGTAAATTTATCAGTGACTTCATTGATTTTTTTTATCCTCCATTTAGGAAGTATTTCAGCCTGCAATTTTTTCGTTATGGTGTTTCGGGCGTTGCCAATATTGGTTTCGACTGGGTGATTTATTTTGTAATGTACAATTTTGTCATTCAAAAACAGCTGGTTCACCTTGGAATTGTCACGTTGAGTCCGCACATTGCTTCGCTTTTGGTGACATTTCCCATCACGCTTTTCACCGGATTTTTACTTCAGAAGTACGTAACTTTTACCGCTTCGCAAATGCGTGGAGTCGACCAATTGGTACGTTATTTAGCCGTTGTGGGAACAAATCTGCTGATCAATTACTTTGGGTTGAAACTTTTTGTAGATGTTTTGCGGATTTACCCGACACCGTCAAAAATGCTTGTGACGGTTATCACCACTATTTTCAGCTATTTTTCACAGAAAAAATTCACTTTTCGGATAAAAAATGCCCCCGAACAGAAATAAACTTTTTTCAATTTTCAAATGGCTTGTAATGATGACAGCATACGGCTTTCTGATTTATAAGCTGGCTAATATTGAATACTGGAATGAACTGAAAAAAACATTTCAGGAGATAAGCCCCGGGCGGTTGATATTATTGATGATTGTCGTTTTATTAATGCCTCTAAATTGGTTTCTTGAAGCCGTGAAATGGCAAAGACTTACCGAAAAATCAGTTGTCCTTTCCCTGAAAACTTCCCTGAAATCTGTTCTTGCCGGTCTTAGCACAGGCTATATCACCCCCAATCGAATCGGAGATTTTGCAGGCAGAGTGCTTTTTCTTCCGAAAATCCACCAACTGTCCGGAGTAGTTCTGAGCATTGTCAACAGCCTGACACAAAATATTGTCATTGCTGTCTTTGGGTTAACAGGCGCTGTAGTTTATTTTACCACTTTCCATTCAGAAAGCAATTTCTCAAATTTCCTGATTTGGATTGGAGCAAGTTTCGGGGCGAGTCTGTTGCTTTATTTTACATTCCCAAAATTAATTCAACGCATCAAAACCGGGAAATGGTCGCTCAAATTTCAGGAAATAATAAAATCGATGTCCGGTTTTGACCTTTGGGATTTACTGGTTATCATCCTGATTTCGACGCTCAGATACCTGGTTTTTTGTTCCCAATACTACCTGTTACTTTGTTTTTTTGAAATTGAAGTCCCGCTTCAACAGGCTGTCTTTGCAGTTCCGGCTATGTATCTTCTCGTAACTTTTACACCTTCTCTGGCCGCTTCAGAACCGGCAATCCGGGGATCTTATGCAGTTCTTATATTCAGTGTTTTTTCCACAAATTTCATTGGAATTATGCTGACCGGAATTTTAATCTGGCTCATCAATTTTGTAGTACCGATGGTGGCAGGAACGGTGGCTATTGGAAGAATAAAGAAGTTTTAGCACATGTTGCCAAACTGCACTAGTGTTGCAGGAAAGAGCATTGAGTTCTGAGTTCCGAATAGTAAGACCTTGAAAAGTAAGATAATACACAAATACAGTTCAGGCTTTTTTTGATTAACTTTACATTAGCGAGAAGTGGCACTATCAAAATGAGAAACGGCATAAAACACTCAAATAGTGTGATATGCCGTTAATTTATCAAAGTTATATCTTCTTAGAATACCAATTTGGATGGTTTCACCATATGCTTTGGATCCAGAATCTTATCCAATTGTTTTTTGGTAAGTAATTTTTTATCCAGTACAAGCTGATAGACGCTTCCGCCTGTTTTTAGGGCTTCCTGTGCCACTTCGGTACAATTGGCATATCCGATAAATGGTTTAAGCGCCGTAACTATTCCAATGGAGCGCTCCACTGTCCGACGGCAATGGTCAGCATTAGCAGTGATTCCGTCCACGCACTCTTCACGGAGTATATTACATGCACGTACCAGCCACCAGCAAGACTCTATAATGCTTTGCACAAGAACCGGTTCCATCACATTTAGTTCCAATTGTGCAGCTTCTGATGCTAATGTTACCGTTAAATCATTGCCAATAATCTTGAAGCAAACCTGATTGACAACTTCAGGGATCACAGGATTTACTTTTCCGGGCATAATGGAAGATCCGGGCTGTTTTGGAGGCAGATTTATTTCAGAAAATCCTGCACGAGGCCCGGAAGCCATTAATCGAAGATCATTGCAAGTTTTGGACAGACGGATGGCAAGCATTTTCAATGAAGCAGAATAGGCAACCATAGCCGATGTGTCGTGTGTGGCAGCAATTAAATTGGAAGCAAGCGAAATTTCCCAACCGGTAATTTCTTTGATGTGGCGGGTACAGATTTCAGCATATCCGGGCTCGGCCGTGATGCCTGTCCCAATGGCAGTTGCACCCATATTGATAACCAAATACTCCTTTGCAACACGGTTCAGACGCTTCAACTCACTTCGCATCGCATCTGCAAAAGCACCAAACGACTGTCCAAGTGTCATTGGTACAGCATCTTGCAATTGCGTACGCCCCATTTTTATTATTTTATTAAACTCTTTTTCTTTCTGTTCGAATGAATAGATGAGTTTTTCCAGAGCAGTTTTCACCATCCCATGAAGCATATACAATCCCAAATGCATGGCAGTAGGATAGGCATCGTTGGTGGATTGTGCCATGTTGATGTGGTCGTTAGGGTGGCAAAATTTGTAATCGCCGCGCTCTTTTCCCATAATTTCCAGCGCTCGGTTGGCTATCACTTCGTTGGCGTTCATGTTTACGCTGGTGCCTGCACCACCCTGTACGAGGTCGATTGGGAAATGCTCGTGATTTTTTCCATCCATCAGTTCGCGACAAGCTCTGACTACTGCGTCTTTTATCTCGTCAGACACCAGTCCCAACTCGTGATTGGCGAGAATTGCACCCATTTTTACAATTCCAAGCGCCTTGATCAGGGAAGGATAATCGGATAAAAACTGACGGCTGATGTCAAAATTTTCAACGCAGCGGAGGGTTTGAATACCAAAAAGCGCCTCTACGGGAACTTCTTTTTCACCTAAAAGGTCTTGTTCTAAACGTGTTTTGCCACTTGTCTCGAATTTGTAAGGTCTCATATTTTTTGAGTTTTTATGATTTTTTACAAAGTTAAGCTTTTCTTTTTGCATTCGCCAATCCATTTACAGGATAAAACTTATTCTGCTGAAAAACAAAAATTTACCATTTTTTTTATTGCAAAACAAAAGTAGATGAAAAAAATATATTTTTGTTGTAAATGTAAAGTTTAATACGTTAACCGGTGGCAGAACTCGTTGAGTTCTGATTATCTAACCCCTCCGCATTAATGCATCGCACAAACCAATCTTCCTTTTTGATAAAGGGAAATACCCGAAAGGGATGGGTTAGAAAATGAACAATAAAAATATTGTAAATTATTGTCATATACTGAAGAAAATTGGTTTAATGGAAATATAAAGAATATTGTTTGGACTGCTAAAATCAGGAACAGAATAAAATTTTTGTAAAAAGCAAAAAAAACGCCCGATTTCTCAGGCGTTAGTCTTTATTCTGTTTTAACCGTCTTCTTCCCAAAGTTCTTATCCACTTTCAAAAATGGGATTAACAGAAGAGTCGGAATCGTGCAAATCATCACAAAAATAAAGAAATGCGAATAGCCGATCAGCTCTTGAATCCAGCCGGCAATCATTCCCGGCAGCATCATGCCGAGTGCCATAAAACCGGTACAGATAGCGTAGTGAGCGGTTTTGTGTTCGCCGTCGGAGAAGTAAATCAGGTAAAGCATATACGCCGTAAATCCGAATCCGTAGCCAAGCTGCTCGATGCCGACAGCTAAATTGATAAAGAACATATTGTCCGGCATAAACCACGAGAGGTAAACATAAGCCAGATTTGGCATCGTAATAGCCAGAGTCATAGGCCAAAGCCAATATTTTAAACCGTTTCGGGAAGCAACAATTCCACCTAAGATACCACCTACGGTAAGCGAAATCACTCCAACTGTTCCATATATAAATCCGACCTGTCCTGTGGTCAATCCAAGTCCGCCTGCCTCATGCGTATCCAGTAAAAACGGTGAAGCTAATTTCACAAGCATTGCTTCTGCTAATCTGAATAAAAGCATAAATGTAATAGCCAAACCAATTCCTTCTTTTTGGAAAAATGATTTGAAAGTCAATCCAAATTCTTTGAGAATTTCATTGGCAGTATGATTTTTTGGTGCATCAGAATCCGGTCTTGGGAGTGCAAATCGGTGATATACAAACACTAAAATGAAAAATCCGGCTAAAATGTAAAACGTGATACTCCAGGCTAATGGCAAATTTCCTGAAGCCGCAGTGAATGTTCCCGAAATTTCACTGGTCAATTTTTTATCCAATTGAACAACTAAATAAGCAGGTTTATCCCAGTTATTTTCATTGAAAACCAATCTTTCGCCACTTACTAATGAAATACTTTTATCCCCGCCGGAAAAGCGAGAATTGAGCACCATTTCCTTGCCTGATTCCGGTTTTTTGTTTAATGTTACAGCGATAATTCCGGCGTTTCCCACTTTGGTTCCGGAGGCTATAGATAGATCAATCTCTTTTTTCTCACCAAAATTTCTTCGGATAAAATCGGCGAGAGGACTGGCGACTTGATTGCTCCACCAGGAAGATTTTTCATTTGCATTTAGTGAAGTACTTGTGCTCTCAGCTAAAATAAACCCGTTTTTTTCGTTTTCAGTTTTGGCAAAACCTTTCATTTTTGCAAATTCATCCGGAGATATATTTTGTGTAGAAAGGACTAAGTCAGTCGGAAAGGCGATAAATGCGGCTTCTTTTGCAGTAGAATCTCTTATGAATGGAATGTCAGCTACGAATTCAGTGTTTGAGGTTGCAGAAGATTGAACATTAAATTTTAATGGTTCGGTTCCGGTAGCAATTTCGAGACTTCCGGCAAGAATAATCAACACACCTTGCCCCATTATCATAGCTAAGCGGTAGAACGTGCTTCTGATTCCTACGAAAAACGACTGTTGTCCGCTGTCCAAAGCAAGCATGTAAAATCCGTCGGCAGCGATATCATGCGTAGCAGAACTGAATGCCAGCAACCAAAGCACGCCTAGCGTAGCCTGGAAGAAAAACGGCACCGGAATCAGAAAGGCAACGCCAGCCAGTCCGGCACCAATGAGCAGCTGCATGGAAATAATCCACCATCTTTTGGTCTTAATCAAATCAACAAACGGACTCCAAAACGGCTTGATTACCCAGGGAAGATAGAGCCAGCTGGTGTACAAAGCGATATTGGTGTTTGAAATTCCGAGCCTTTTGTACATTATCACCGAAACGGTCATAGCCACTACGTACGGTATTCCTTCAGCAAAATATAAAGTTGGAATCCAGGCCCAGGGCGAACGGGAATTGGTGTTTTTTACGTTTTTTTCCATGTAATTAAATTGTTTTTGGTTGATACTGCTCCTTTTTGTCTGTCTGTATCCTACTTGCAAATTTAATCAAACAATATGATTTTTAACTTCAATTCAATATTTTTTAAATGTTTATGTTACACAATGCATTGTTTCTGTCCGTTTTGTTCTTTTTACGTCAATAAATACATCATTTTGAGTCAATCTATGAGGTTTTTGTGCCAATGTTTTTTATTTGAATGATTAATAATCAATAATTTTCGAATCATTTCCATTTTACTGGTTAAAAAATTCATTAATTGGTAAAAAAACTCAATTTTTACCTTTCTTTCCTTTGAATTGTATTTAGAATAAATCTAAATAGCTATCTTTGCATAATATACCAGAGAAAGGTTTTTTGAATGAAACTTTCAGACTTAAAAAAAGGCGAAAAAGCATCTATTGTAAAGGTTTCGGGGCACGGAGGCTTTCGTAAACGCATTATCGAAATGGGTTTTGTGAAAGGAAAAGTTGTGCAGTCTATGCAGGAAGCACCGCTGAACGATCCGGTGAAATACCGTGTGATGGGCTATGAGGTGTCGCTCCGCAAAAGCGAAGCCGGAATGATTGAGGTGATTAGCGAAGAGGAAGCTCATAAAACGCTTTATGCCGACAACGGTGCAGAAACACTGATTGAAGAGGAAGAAGTACGCAAACTTGCGCTAAAAAAACGGAAAGAAATTACGGTTGCACTGGTTGGAAATCCCAATTGCGGAAAAACTACCCTGTTCAATATTGCCTCAGGCAGCAAAGAACACGTCGGAAATTACAGCGGCGTGACTGTGGATGCAAAAGAGGGATATTTCGTACAGGACGGATACCGTTTCCGAATTGTAGATCTGCCCGGAACGTATTCAATATCAGCTTATTCTCCCGAAGAAAAATACGTTCGGGACTATATCTCTGCGGAAGCACCTGACGTAGTTGTCAATGTGGTAGACGCATCTAATCTCGAGCGAAATCTCTACCTCACCACCCAGCTGATCGACATGCATCAGCACACCATTGTGGCGCTGAATATGTACGACGAACTCCAAAAAAGCGGTGATAAACTCGACTACAAATTGCTTGGAAAAAAGCTTGGAATCCCATTTGTGCCAATGATTGCTAAAACCGGCTTTGGTGTTATTCAACTTTTCAGGAGTGTGATAAAAATGTACGAAAGTACGCACATTATAAGTGATGAAGGATTTTTGATACATTCCATAAAGGATGACAAACTCCTGGATGAGTACCACCACGAGGTGAAAATCGAACACAAGCACGATGTGAAAAAGACTGCTGCCGATCTGCTGATGAAGAATTCTGAAAATGGAAATGTGCAGTCGAAACACATCCATATCAATTACGGACCCGAAATCGAAGCTTCAATTAAAAGACTTAGAAATGTATTGGTAGTTGAATATCACCATTTGCAGACACAATATTCATTCAGGTATCTATCTATAAATCTGCTTGAAAATGACAAGGAAATATCCGGGCTTATTTCTGCAGAACCAAACGGCAACAAAGTGCTGAAAATTCGTGATGAAGAGGTAGCACGATTGCAAAAAACGTTGAACAACGATGTGGAAACAGCCATCAGCGACTCAAAATACGCTTTTATTTCAGGTGTGCTGGGAGAATCATTTACCGAAAATAAGAAAAGACCACGAAATCCGCATACAACCAAAATTGATAAAATTCTGTTGAGCCGATTCTGGGGGTATCCTATTTTCATTTTTTTCATGTACCTGATGTTTCAGGCTACGTTTTCGCTCGGCGAATATCCCATGAGATGGATTGAAAGCGGTGTAGCGTGGCTGAGTGAACTGGTTGCCGGGAATATGGGCGAAGGACCGCTGAAATCTCTGATTGTTGATGGAATTTTGGGTGGAGTAGGAGGCGTAATTGTTTTTCTGCCAAATATTCTGATTCTCTATTTCTTCATATCATTGATGGAAGACACGGGATATATGGCTCGTGCAGCGTTTATTATGGATAAATTGATGAGCAAAATGGGACTGCACGGTAAGTCGTTTATCCCGCTTATCATGGGATTTGGATGTAATGTGCCTGCCATCATGTCCACGCGAACCATCGAAAATCGAAACAGCCGGATTATTACCATTTTAATAAATCCGTTGATGTCATGTAGTGCACGGTTGCCGGTTTATTTGCTTTTGGCAGGAACATTCTTTCCGAAAAACGCAGGACTTGTACTTTTTGGAGTATATGCAACAGGGATAATTCTTGCCATTTTGATTGCCCGCCTTTTCAAGAAATTCCTTTTCAGAAAAGATGAAGTGCCGTTTGTGATGGAACTGCCGCCGTACCGTGTCCCGACAGGGAAATCGATCTGGAATCATACGTGGGACAAAGGGTACCAATACCTGAAAAAAATGGGAACGATTATCCTGGTTGGATCGATTGTAATTTGGTTTTTAGGTTATTATCCAAGACCAAAAACGGAAGTTGTAACTGCTGAACAGCACACTGAGCAACTTGAAAATTCGTACATCGGCAAGATTGGTCATGCCATCGAACCGGCAATTAAACCACTTGGGTTTGACTGGAAAATTGGTGTATCACTTCTTTCCGGAATTGCAGCCAAAGAAATTGTAGTAAGTACGCTCGGAGTTATTTATTCCGGCAATGCGGAAGAGAGCACTACATCGCTGTCATCAAAACTGGAATCAGCCACATGGTCAGATGGAAACAAGGTCTATTCTCCGGCTGTAGCACTCGGATTTATGCTTTTTGTTCTGATTTATTTCCCTTGTCTGGCCACATTTGTAGCCATAAAAAATGAAACCGGGGAGTGGAAATGGGCCTTTTTTGCAGTGGCATATTCACTGGTGTTGGCATGGTTTATTGCCTATTCAGTACGTGTAATATCGATTTTACTGTTCTAAATTGAATATTCAAGAGTTAAAATTTTTGGTTGAAATGATTTTTATGAACAATTTATAAACGCTTTTGTTATACATACAAAACTAATTGATGCAACAACTAATAGTAATAATTATCGGACTGGTGGTTTTCGGGTATGTAGTTTATCATACTTACAAAACCGTATTCAAGAAAAATTCAAGGGATACAAAGTGTGGTGGATGTAGTAGTTGTTCGCCAATAAGTGAAATTTAAGTGTGTGTGAATGATTAAAAAACGGGACAATGTGAATTGCCCCGTTTTTTTTATTGCCTGTTGTGAATCGAATATTTTCTATTCCGCACATTCAAATACAATGCTTTGCATTCTGTCGTAATTTTCTTCCTGCTTTTTCAGCAGTTCAAATTGTGCTAACGTCCGCTGCCAGTTATGAAGCGGTGATTTTGTTTTGTAGTAAGTATCGCCGTTCAGATAGTCGGTAAAGAAACGTACTGTCTGCATGTAGCTTAGCAGTTTAGCTCCAAAAGCCAGATTTCCCAGTTCAGTCGGAGTGAGGAAATTCTTTGCTTTTTCCAAATAACCTTTTGTGTAGGCTGTATAAATATCGAAATTCACTCCGATATTTTCAAGGTTTTCATCGTCTTCTGCACCGGTATTGGCTGCGGTACGCATAAAATCACCAAAATCTGAAAGTACGTATCCGGGCATTACCGTATCCAAATCCACGATGCAGATAGGCTCGTCATTTTCATCAAAAAGCATATTGTTCACTTTTGTGTCGCAGTGATTGATCCGCTTTGGGAGTTTCCCTTCACGGAAAAGACGCTCGGGAATGCACATTTCTTCGGCCCGATTTTCCAATTCTTCCGCCATCCAAAATACGGTTGAAAGTCTTTTTGCTGTATCCTTTTCTTTTGCTTCTTTCAATTCTTCCAACCGGAATTCCATGTTGTGGAAATTTGGAATGGTCTCAATCATATCGTCGAGTGGCACATCAGAAAGCATGCTCTGGAAGTCGCCAAAAGCTAATCCGGCTTTGAAAGCCAGTTCAGGCGTAATCGCATCGTAGCTTTTTGTGCCTTTAATATGCACATAAACCCGCCAATAATTTCCGTCCTCGTCTTTGTAGAAAAGCTTTCCGTCTTTCGACGGAACCAGTTGTAGCACACGCTTGTGAATGTCAGTGACACCTCGTTCGGTAAGTTTTTTTCTCAAATGATCAGTCACGATGCTGATATTCCGTTGCAATCCTTCTACATTTTTAAAGATGTTGTGATTGATTTTTTGTAGGAAATACCATTCAGCGTCCGGATCTTTGCTCTCAACAATAAAAGAATCGTTGATAAATCCAATTTTCAGCGGTCGGATAACACCCGGCTCAGATGATATTTGAAATTGATTAATAATTTTTTCCATGGAATTTGTATTGATAAAATTTTGATGTTTCAAAATTAGTAAAATAGAGCCATGCTTTTTTATAAAGACAGAAAAATTTCAATTTTGTGTGAAAAAGTTAAGAATATTTAAGTAGTTGAATTTTAATAATTTTATTCCATATTCATTAAGGCAAAAAAATTTTTTATAGAAACAATAATTAGTGGTTTTCAACTTCAAAACGGGAATAACAATGGAATTACGAAAACCATGATTATCAAATAGATGATTTGCAGCGGTAATCCCATTTTCACGTAATCCATAAAGGTGTATCTTCCTGCTGACATCACCAATGCATTTGGCGGTGTGGAAAACGGACTTGCAAAGCACATGCTTGCAGCCACTGTGACTGCAAATAGAAATGGGTACGGACTCACACCCATCGAAAGTGCCGACTGCAGCGCAATCGGTGCGAAGAGCACAGCGGTGGCTGTATTGCTGATAAACATGGTAAGAATGGAGGTAGCCAGGTAAATGCCGGTCATCACAGCGTAAGGGCCGTAATTGTCCAAACCGCCCACGATTCCTCCCGAAATCATCTGCGAAGCACCCGTTTTTTCCATAGCTGTTGCCATAGGAATCATCGCTGCAAATAGGACAATGCTCTCCCAATTGATGGTTTTGTAAGCCGCCTCCACATTTCGGAAACAACCTGTGAGAACCATTGCAACAGCTGCAAGCAATACGGCAATGACCGGTGAAACGATATTAGCTACCATCGCCACTACCATCGCCACCATAATGATGGCCGCAATAGGCGCTTTGGCGGTGAGAGGCACTTTTGAAGCTTCTATGGATGGCTGTCCAACCACTACTACATCGGGTTCATCATGATTCAGGTGCTCAATGTCTTGCCAGGTTCCCTGCACGAGTAATGCGTCGCCGGAATGAATTTTTTCATCTTTCACGTTGTGGATCAGGTACTCTTTTCTCCGTTTGATGCCGAGAATATTTACGTTGTAATTGGCCCTGAAACCTGATTCCTTCACCATTTTGTTAATCAGTTTGGAGTTTGACATCACTACCACTTCGGCAATTCCAATGTCATCAAACCTGATATTTCCGGAAAATTCGGGACGTTGGCTTGACTCTGAAACACTTTTATCGAGGAATTCGAGCTTTTTGTCAGTAACAAACTCATTCACATCATCAAAATTTCCAAAAACATACAGCAGGTCATCTGCAAGAAGCGATGAGCCTGCACCAACCAAACGGCTGTTTCGCTGGTTCATTACAGGTTTGAAAAACTTGCTGTTCTGGTCCTCTTTTCTTCTCACAACAAGAATAGAAATGCTGTAATTCTCCGTAAGATTGAGCTCTGAGAGTGTGTGTCCGATGACTTTTGAATTTTCAGAAACTTTTATCCTGAATAAATTATCGGCCAGTTGATACTCTTTGCTTAGTTCAGCGGGAGATTTCACCTGAGATTTTTTTGAGAACTTATCTTTTTTGCGGGTTAATATTTTTGACACCGGGAAAAGATAAATCAATCCTACAGCTGTTATTATCAGTCCGATAGGAAGAAATGAGAAAAAGGACAAACTTTCGAACCCGGCTTCGATCAGCGCATCGTTGATAATCATGTTTGGAGGCGTACCGATCAGCGTCATCATCCCGCCCATACTGCTTGCGTAAGCCATCGGCATGAGCAGTCGCCGGGAATTGGTGTTGGCTTCGGTTGCCATGCTCACCACGATAGGCAGTAGAAGTGCCACAGTGCCCGTATTGCTTACAAATGAACCGAAAAATACCGTAACCAAAATGACCAGTAAAAACAGTTTTATCTCACTTTTTCCTGCAAATTTGAGTAGTCGGAGACTGATTGATTTGGCAAGTCCGGTCTGGAAAATAGCTCCGCCGACAATGAAAAGCCCCACCATCATGATTACCACAGAGTTTGAAAAACCGGCAAGTGCTTCGTTGGGTTTGAGGATGCCAAGTAAAACTAATGAGAGCAGGGAACAAAGCGCAACAATGTCTGAGCGGATTTTTCCCCAAACAAAAAGACCGGCTGTAACAACTAAAATAGCAAGTGTAAGAAAAACTGGAGACATAAAATTGGATTCGAAATTTAGATTGGTAATATTGGGTTGTGTTTTTTTTTGAATAATAGCGTCATTTAGCTTCAAACTGAATTTTTACAAAATTACCAAAATTAGCCTGTTTGCAGAAAATATTTAGGAATTATTGGGAAATTAGCATTACCAAAGATGTCGGTATATAGGGAAGTTTTAGTTGTAAAACTTGAAATTTTAATCTATGCTGATCAATTCAACTACCGACTCCCTCGTTCTGTTTTCTTGTTGTTGGAATGGCTAAGCTGTATATATTCTTTTTCTTCTCCATTGGTACAAAATTCCTGCGATCAGCAACAAAAACAATGGCACAACAACATTGGTAATCTGCCAAAAAGTGCGTTGTTCGGTTGCCCTGTTTTTATTTAGTAATCGGAGAGGAATGCTGCGGGAACGAAGTTCCATCCATCCATCTTTGTCGGTGAGGTAGAGTACTGCGTTTGTTATCAAGTCGTTATTTCCGAATTGCTGATTCATATAACGGTCAAAACCGAGAGGCAATGTTTGGATAGAATCGCCCTGTTGAACTATTTCGTTGCGGATAATATCGCCATTGGCTATTACTATCTGGCGGGTTGGTTTGCTGGTTTTGATAATTGGAGAAACGTGTTGAATTTCAGGCGGAGCTATCCGATTGGCAAAGGCAGACGGAAATGATCCTTCCATTACTACTCCAACGGGAATATGTGCCAAGTGAAAATAGTTTTTATCCTTCAAATCAGGCATGAAAGCAAGCGAAATATTGACAGGAGTCTGTGTGATATGGGTGTTGCTTGAAGTAGCTAACAGCACATTTTGTGAAAAAATATCATCTTTTCCAACTGCTTCAACCATCGATGCAAACCGGGCTTTCACCGGAGGAATGTTTTTTGTCACAGTGTGCTCAGAAGAAGTCAGCAAGAGCGGCGAATATACCCAGGGCATGGGCTGAAATTGAGGATGTGATCCTTTTGGAGCTACATTTACGGGCATCAGTGTACTCTGAACGTCTTCTACAAGCACCGGATTAATGCGTACGCCGTAACGGAAGAGCAGGTCGCTCAGGTTCAAATCCAGCGGAATAACCGGCGAAATGCCCGATGTGCCCAGGCTTTCTTCTGAAACTTGCACACCATCTACCAGCCAAAGCAAACTGCCACCTCTCATAACGTACTGATCCAGAATGAATTTATCTTTTTCGCTGAATTTTTCAGTTGGTTTGGCTATTATCACAGCTTTGTATCCATCCAAAACAGTGGCATCGGCACCAATCACTCCTCTGTCAATCTGAAAATATCGATTCAGGTTTTTGCTGGCTTCGTACGTTTCAAGTTCGTTTAATTCGCCGTGTCCTTCAAGAAAGGCTATTTTTTCAACCTCCTTTTTTGTCAATCGTCGTATGGCATCAGTGAGTTCAAATTCCAGATTTTCGATAGAATTATTCAGATTTTCTTCACCCGAGAGATTCCGATCGTTTTTTAGAAGATTGACCGGAATTGTCTTTCCATTATAAGCCAATTCTACCCAGGGGAAGATGATTTTTTGAATGGATTTTCCCTCTTTATCCTTGTCGTACACGGTGGTACCCGTCATTCCACGTTTTTCAAGGTCCAGGTATTTTTGTTCACGAACGGATGCAGATTCTGCTTCGGAAGGATTCTGAAATTGGATGTTTACTTTTGATTTGCTGAATGCATTCAGTTCTGCAAGCATCTCTGAAGTGCTGTTTTTCAGTCGGAAAAAACCTGAATTCAGGTCGCTGGTGAGGTAAATAATGGCATCAATCGGCTCATCGATGCTTTTCATCAACGCCTTTGTCTGCCGGCTGATGCTGTGGCGTCTGTCTGAAGTAAGGTCGATGCGGAAATAGAAAAAGCTGGAAATTACAATCAAAGCTATGATCGAAACAATTATCAGAATGGTATTTTTATCAAAAAATTTCATGCAGAAACAGCGTAATTGTATGCAAAGATAGTGAAAAGCAGTTATTTTTATTAAAAACTCGGAAAAATGGTGTTTATTGCGGTAGCTTAAGTACAAAAAATTAAAAAAACTTATAACTTATTTTTATCGGTAAAATCCAATTTAGTGGCTGAATTAATTTTATTATCTTTGCAAATGAAATAAAAATCGGCTGACAATTTAATCGGCTGATTATTAGGGTTTATATTATAAAAATAAGCATTATACCTGTAAGATAATATTACAAAATGGGAAGAATTATTTCTATTGCAAATCAAAAAGGTGGAGTAGGAAAAACTACTACAGCCATTAATTTATCGGCATCGCTGGCGTCATTGGGAAAGAAAGTTTTGTTGATCGATGCTGATCCTCAGGCAAATGCTTCATCCGGATTAGGAATTGACATCAGAAGTCTTGAATTTACTGTGTATGAGTGCCTGATTGATGAAATGCCTGTAAACCAAGCTATTATAAAGACAGAGGTTGACAATTTGTATGTCTTGCCTTCACACATCGACCTAGTGGGAGCCGAAATTGAACTTCTCAACATCGAAAAGCGCGAACACGCCATGGTGCGGATGGTGAAACCCATCGTAAACGAATACGATTTTATTCTCATCGACTGCTCGCCGTCGCTGGGATTGATTACGGTAAATGCGCTGACAGCTTCAAATTCAGTGATAATTCCCGTTCAGAGCGAATATTTTGCATTGGAAGGAATAAGCAAACTGCTCAATACGATCAAAATTATCAAAAGCAGACTGAATCCTAATCTTGAAATAGAAGGATTCCTGATTACGATGTTTGACAACCGACTCCGATCTGCAAATCAGGTTTATACCGAGGTTAAGAAGCATTTCGCAGATTTGGTGTTTGACACTGTAATCCATCGTAACGTGAGATTGAGCGAAGCGCCAAGCTATGGAAAACCTATTTCGCTTTTCGATCCGGAATCGCGCGGAACGCTGAACTACGTAGAATTGGCAAATGAATTAAGCAGTAGATATTGAGATAAATAGAGAATGAATATGGCAAAGAATAAAGGTTTAGGAAGAGGACTTGGTGCGCTGATGGATATCGATGTGATGGGCGTTAGCGGAACTTCTTCCATCAATGAGATTGAGCTGAATCTGATCGTGCCGAATCCCAATCAGCCTCGCCAGCTGTTTGATGAAGAGGCACTCATCGAATTGGCGGCTTCCATCAGGGAGCTGGGAGTGATATCCCCGATTACGCTTCGTGCTTACGATGACGGAACTTACCAGATCATTGCCGGAGAAAGGCGTTACAGAGCTGCAAAGTCGATTGGCCTGAGCCGGATTCCAGCTTATATCAAAACGGCTGCCGACGACCAGGTGATGGAGATGGCACTGATTGAAAATATTCAGCGTGAAGATTTAAATGCCATTGAAATAGCCCTTACATTTTTCCGTTTGATGAAAGATTACAATCTCACGCAGGACCGCCTGAGCGAGCGTGTGGGAAAGAAGCGTGCTACAATTGCCAATTACCTGCGCTTGCTTCATCTTCCGGCCGAAATCCAGATGGGATTAAAGAATAAACTGATTGATATGGGGCATGCACGTGCTTTACTTGGTCTTCCACAACCTACAGCGCAGCTGAATCTATACACGTTGATTCTCAAAAACGGATACAACGTTCGTCAGGTGGAAGAAATGGTGAGAAATTTTGTTGAAACAGGAAGTTTTGACAGAAAAACAAAAACGGCAGCTTCCAGAATGAAAGGCCTGAAAGAGCTAGACGAACTGAAGCAGCAACTCAGTACGATTTTCAGCACGAAAGTGCAACTGACCAGCGACGAAAAAGGAAAAGGGAAAATCACTATTCCTTTTGCTAATGACGAGGAACTGGTTAAAATCATGCAGTTGATAGATCGGATTTAATGTTTAGTATTGAGTCCTGAGTCCTGAGTCCTGAGAAGAGGTAATATATTATGTTATTTTTATTTTGAAAAAATATTTGCTCATCTATATTTTCTTGATTTCGTTTACCTCAATGATTTTTTCGCAGGTAAACAATGATTCTGTGCGCAGACAGCGGGCCGATTCGCTTGTGATTCTGGACGGACCGGTTCAGATTTTGGAAGAAGACCAGTTTGATAATAAGATAATTACCCCTAATACAGCTTTGGCAGATACCATTGAGATGAAAGTTGATTCGGTATTTAAGCCCGATCCGCTTCGTTCGGTATGGCTTGGAGCAGTGATTCCTGGTTACGGGCAGATTGTGAACAGGAAATACTGGAAATTACCGATTGTTTACGGAAGTTTTTTGGGATGTGCGTATGCCATTACATGGAATAACACCCGCTACGTTTCTTACAAAAACGCTTACCGGGATATCATTGATACAGATCCGACGACCAATTATCACATCAAAATATTGCCGAGAGGGTACACTATGTCTAATTACCCCGGAGGAGCCGCTACCTACACAGCCCGGTTGAAAAGTGCCCAGGATCAGTTCCGCCAGTGGAGAGATTTAAGTATTATGATCAGCATCGGCGTGTACGCTTTGTCCGTATTGGAGGCGTATGTGGATGCTCAGTTATACGATTTTGACATTACGCCGGATTTAGTTATGAATGTAACCCCCTCACGCATCGATTTCAATCAACATCAAAACATACGCCCGGCTTACGGATTGCAGTGGAGCTTCCGTTTTTAAGCCAAATTAGTCATTATGAAAGAAAAACACTTATTAATTCTTGTACTAATATTTTCTGTAACAATCAATTCACTTTTCGCACAGATTCCTACGCGCGTTGTGACTGAAAGCAGTAAACAAGCCATCGTAAATGCACCTGTTGGTGCGGCAGAAGATGTAAATGAAGAAGTGGCTGACAACGAGGAAGAGGATGTAGAACCGGATACTACCACAGTTGTACCGGAAGATTTTACCAGTTCGCTCGATTTTCTGCTTCACAGCTGGGCGGTTGACAAGAACTCCTTTTCAAATTGCAAACCACGTCCAAATCCATTTACTACTGATGAACAATACAAAGCAAGACTCAAAAGACTGCCGCATCTTATCGAAATGCCGTATAATTCAGCCGTAAAGTCATTTATTGATATTTATACTCAGCGCAGCCGCCGACAAGTGGAATATTTATTGGGTTTGATCAATTATTATTTCCCGATTTTTGAAGCTGAGCTTGAAGCCGAGAAACTTCCTCTGGAACTAAAATATCTGCCCATTATAGAATCTGCTCTTAATCCAAAAGCAGTTTCACGTGCCGGAGCTACGGGAATATGGCAGTTTATGATTGCCACCGGTCGAATGTATGATTTGGAGGTTAATTCGTTGGTTGATGAGCGAATGGATCCTGTGAAATCATCAAAAGCTGCAGCAAAATTTCTAAAAGAACTTTACAATATTTATTCCGACTGGCACCTTGCCATTGCAGCATACAACTGTGGTCCCGGTAATGTAAATAAAGCCATCAGAAGGGCAGGAGGAAAGCAGGATTTTTGGGCAATTTACTCTTATCTTCCAGCCGAAACACGCTCATACGTTCCTATTTTCATTGCGGCTAATTATATAATGAATTATTCTGATGAGCATCATCTTTGTCCGGCACAGATACGGATTCCGGTTTTGACCGACACCATTATGGTCAACCGTCGCGTTCATTTGGAGCAGATTTCTGCCATATTGAATATGCCGCTGGAAGAAGTTCGCCTTCTGAATCCGCAATACCGACGCGATATTGTGCCCGGCGATGTGAAACCTTATCCAATTCGTCTTCCGCACAATTACGCCAATTTATTTATTGACAAAAGTGATATTATCTATGCCTACAAAGCTGATCTGCTGATTGATAACCGCCGTGATGAGGTGGAAATTCCAACCGTGACAGTTGAAAGGGCAAAATCATCATCCAGAGCGAAAGTAAGATACCACACCGTGACAAGAGGCCAGACACTCAGTGGAATAGCCAAGCGGTACGGAATTTCACAAGCACAGCTGCGTAGAGCCAACAACCTGAAAAGTACAAAAATCAGGATTGGTCAGCGGTTGAAAATTACAAGGTAAAATTGCTAATAAAATCAGAGTAAGAAAGAAATAGTCTTGGCTCTTGATTCAAAAAAAAATCAGAAATGGGCAAAGAAAAATTGTATTATTCCATCAAAGAGGTTGCTGATATGTTTAGTATCAACCAATCCAATCTCCGTTTTTGGGAAAAGGAGTTTAAGCAGCTCAAACCTAAAAGAAACGACAAAGGAACCCGTTTTTATACAAAAGAAGACATTCAGGTTGTAAAACAAATTATTTTCTTGATTAACGATCAGAAATTGACCCTTGAAGGAGTGAAGAAACGACTCAACGATAAGAAAGATGCAGTAGCCAAACAGCAGGAACTTGCTGAGCGGTTGAGAAGTATCCGTGATGACCTGAAAGGGATGATTGCTCAGATGAGGGAGAACAGCAGTGAGCAGTGAGTGACTAATGTTTTGATTTCAGTAAAATGTCTTCCATTCAATACGAAAAGAAAACAATCAATAAGATGATCCGGCTTTACTGCCGGAAGAAGCACGGAACCAAAAAGAGAGAGTTATGTGCCGACTGTAATTCCGTTAATTTATACGCTCAGCAACGATTGGACAGGTGTCCGTTTGGAGATGAAAAGACGGCGTGTGAAGACTGTGCAATCCACTGCTATAAAGCCGATATGAGAGAAAAAATGCGCCAAATTATGCGCTTTTCCGGCCCGAGAATGATACTTTACCATCCCATTGATGCTATAATTCATGTGATGAAAGATAAAAAGTAGCTGCCTTTAATGATTTTGCATAAAAAAAGTTGACCATTTGGTCAACTTTTTTTATGCAATTAATTGTGAATTACTTAGCAGCAGGAGCAGCTGGTTTATCTTTCAGGTTAAGTTTCTTTTTCACCAACGCCGAAATGTCGTTTGAAGAAGGACTTGTGTAGATAATGCTTTGAGCAGCAATGTCGAAAATATAGGTATAACCATTTTCGGAAGCTACATCATTAATAGCTTTTCTCACTTTTTCCAGGATAGGAGCAGCAAGATCCTGATTTTTCTTAGCCAAGTCGTTCTGAGCAGTTTGGTTCAGCGTAGAGATACGTTGTTCCATGTCTGCCAATTCAGCCTGACGAGCTTGTTTGATACTTTCAGAAAGTGTAGCTTGTGTATCTTGAAACTGTTTGATTTTTGCAAAATATTCTTCGCGCATTTTAAGCAATTCACTTTCCCACTGGTCGCCAGCTTCTTTCATAGATTTTTCCATTACCTCGATTTCGGGCATGAGTGAAATTATTTCCTGAGAGTTTACGTGTCCTACTTTTAAGGTTTGAGCCATAGCTCCGAGTGGAAGCAGAACAGCAACACATAGCATTAAAGCAATCTTTTTGATCATTTTTTCTTTGTTTTTAAAAATTTGTTGAAAATTTAAGTGTGCAAAAATAGTTATTTTATTTGGAATAACCCAATTTTTTGAGTACCTCGTCGCTAATATCTAATTTTGGCGAAACGAATATGGCACTCATGGCCGAGCTTTTATCAAAAATTAAATCGAGTCCCTTGCTGTTGCTCAATTCCTGAATAGCATCGTACACTTCATCCTGAATCGGTTTGATAAGGCTTTCCCGTTTTTTGAAAAGTTCACCGTCCGGTCCGAAATATTTATGTTTCAATTCTTGTGCCGATTTTTCTTTGGCGATGATTTCTTCTTCACGCTTCACTTTCATATCATCGCTCATAAATACAAGCTCCGTCTGATAATTTTTGTAAAGCTGCTGGACTTCTTTCATCTGAACATCGATTTCAGCCTGCCATTTTTTCGAAACCTGATTCAGCTGTTCGTTAGCACTTTCAAATGCCGGGATATTTTTCATAATGTAGCCCATATCCACCGTAGCAAATTTCTGCGCTTGAGTTGCAAAACCCACGCCTGCAATAAGGCAGAGAGTTAATAGAATTTTTTTCATTGTCTTAAGTCGGTTATTAAAAAATTAAATGTGATATGTTAAATATCAAATTCTTTGCCAAAGTTATTTAGTAGGTTAAGTGGTTGATTAGTAGATTGGAATATTGGTATATTAGTCTTCCAATGTTAGTTATAACAGAAACTCATAACTCATAACTAAATACTCAAAACTACTTCCGTCATCTGTCATCTGTCATCCGTCTTCGGTCTTCCAGCTTTTTATAACTCTTTCCCTATCACAAAGTGGAATTGGCTTCCGTGAGGTTTACTTTCATTCACTTGTGCATCAAATCCGTATCCCCAGTCGATTCCCATCAAACCAAACATAGGAAGTACGATACGCACACCTACACCGGCAGAGCGTTTCAAATTAAATGGGTTGTAGTCAGAAATCTTATTGAAACTGTTACCTGCCTCCAAAAATCCGAGTGCCCAGATGGTAGCTGACTGTTCCAGTGAAATCGGGTAGCGCAGCTCAAGAGTAAATTTATTGTAAAGGAAACCTGCCTGACGCATATTTCCGTACATATCGGTTCCTATTGGAGTCAGTCGTCCGGTTTCATAACCACGCATCGACACGTATTCATTGGCATAACCGCCGTATCCGGTCATTCCGTCACCACCAAACATGTATGTTCCAAATGGCGTGCGTGCATTCTGATTGTAGTGCCCAACGTATGCAAACTCAGCACGTGTCATCAGCACAGGTGTTTTATCAATGGCCATCAGTGGTGTAAATGTTTTGGCACTGAATTTCCATTTGTGGTATTCAATCCATTTGAATCTGTCAGCTTCAGAAAGCGTAACGTCAGAGTATGTTTTGCCATTTACTTTTCCTCCGTTGATAATGGAGTAGGGCGGAGTAATCTGCAGTCCGAATGAGAATGAAGAACCTCTACGGGTAAACAGCGGGTTGTCGGTTGAGTTTCTTCCGAGTGTCAGATTCACGCTGAAATCGTTGAACGTACCATCTGTAACGTTGGTTTCGTACTGATACCAGTTTTTAAGCATGTAGCGCTTGTACGATAATTCTCCATAGAAAGTAAAGTACATATCAGGCCATTTCAGACGTTTTCCATATCCGATGGATCCTCCGAGCACACGCATATATTTGTTGGCGTCCACTTCATTTTCGTAGCTGTTATTGTATCCGCCATAGCCGCCGTATCCACCATATCCACCATATCCACCATATCCACCATATCCACCATAACCGCCGTAACTTCCGTATCCATAGTTGGAGTACATGTTGCTGTACGCATTCATGTAGCGGTCGCTCATACCGGATGCTGCTGAGTAATAAAGTCCTACAGAAAGTGAATTTGGACGTTTCCCGCCAAGCCAGGGCTCCAGAAATGAAAGGCTGAACGAAGTATAGTAATTTCCGTTGGTACGGGCGTCAACTGTAAAAGTCTGACCTTCTCCCTGCGGAACAATTCGGTATGTTTTTGGTTTGAAAAGGTTTTGAATAGCGAAGTTGGTAAATTTTAATCCCACACTTCCCACAAGACCTGCTGCACCCCAACCGGCTGAGAATTCAATCTGGTCGCTCGATTTGGTTTCCAGCTGATAAGTGATATCTACTGTCCCGTTTTCTTCATTTGGCTGGATGCCGTTTGAAATGTCTTTATACAGTTTTTCCTGATCAAAGTGCTGCATCTGAGCCAGATACTGCAATGAACGGATAATATCCTGCTGGCTGTAAAGCTGACCCGGTTTGGTGAAGAGCTCACGGCGAACCACGTTTTCATACACGCGGGTATTTCCTTTGATGGTAATTTCGTTGATTGTTGCAGGTTTTCCTTCTGAAAGACGAAGTTCGTAGTTGATAGTGTCATTCACAATCGAAGTCTCCACAGGTTGTACATTTGAGAAAAGATAACCGAAGTTTTGGTAGTCTTTCATGATGGCGTCATCATCTGCATTCAGCCTGTCCATCATCAGTTTGTGGTTGTAAATGTCCCCTTTTTTGATACTCAGTTTTTCATTCAGGTATTCGTAAGGATAAAGTGTATTTCCAATCCAGCTGATATCACCGAAGTAGTATTTTTCGCCTTCATCCACAGTGATATGTACATCCACAGACTTTCCATCCACGGCTACAACACTGTCTGATACAATGTAGGCATCGCGGAAACCGTGTTCGTTATAAAGTTCTATAACCGAAATTTTGTCTTTTTCGTATTCTTCGCGGATGAATTTTTTAGAACGGAAAACATTCTGTATCTTGTTGTCGTTGGTTTTTTTCATCGCCTTGTCAATCTTCAAGGCGGCAAGGTTGTCGTTTCCGTGAACAATGATTTTGCGGATTTTAGTCTTCTCTTTTTTGTCTACATCTACATCCACAATTACGTGTTCTGCTTTAGCAGGGTCGTCTTTCTGGAAAATGTTAATATCAGCATTGGCAAAACCTTTTTCATCAAGGTATCTTTTAATTTCAAGCTTAGCCCTGTCTGCCATATTAGGAGTGATCTGTTTGTCTTTTAGAATGCCGATACGGGTGGTTAAATCGTCGATTTCAGTTTTTTTCAACCCTTTAAAATTTACTTCAGAAACCTTCGGACGCATTTTCAGGTGAATGGTAAGCCACACGTTGTCTCCCTCGATTTTTGGACGTTCTATGCTCACTGCCGAGAACATGGACTGCTGCCAAAATTTTTTAACAGCCTCTGTAATTTCCCCTCCGGGAATAGTTATTTTTTGACCTACTGAAAGACCTGAAAAGCCGATAAGCACGAAATCATCGTACGATTCGGCACCAATCACTTTTATCTCCTGAATGGTGTATTCTTTTGGCAGGCCGTAGTCTATCGGTGGAAGTTCTTCTGAAGATACAACTGTTGTGTCATTTGAAACAACTGTTGTGTCATTCTCGGTTGCAGTTTGTGCGCTAACAGCCAATCCCGAAACAAACAAAAGGAAAAATAGAAGGAGCTTTTTATAATGCATAGAAAATATAATGGGTTTCATCTGAAATTCTTGGGTTTATTTGCCGAATCTGCGTTCGCGTTTTTGATATTCTACTAAAGCCTGATAAAAATTTTCTTTGCGGAAATCAGGCCAGTGTGTTTCCGTGAAATAAAACTCGGTGTAAGCCGATTGCCAGAGCAGGAAATTGCTGATGCGTACTTCACCGCTGGTGCGAATCGTCAGGTCCGGATAGGGTATGTGTTTGGTTGTGAGGTGTTGGGAGATAGTATCATCGGTAATGTCTTCAATGTTAAGTTCGCCGTTTTTTACTTTTCCGGCAATAAGTTTAGCTGCATTCGTAATTTCCCACCGTGAAGAATAACTCAGCGCCAGCACAAGGTTCATGCGTCTGTTTCCGCTTGTGTTGAGCATGCATCGATCCAGTTTTTCGCGGGCACCGGCAGGCAGTCTGTCCAAATCGCCGATAGCCATCAGGCGGATGTTGTTTTTATTGAGCGTGGGAGTTTCCTTTTCGATTGTATCAATCAGCAATTCCATCAGCGCATCGACTTCTTCTTTGGATCTGTTCCAGTTTTCCGTGGAGAAAGCATACATGGTCAGGTATTTCACACCAATTTCGGCAGCCGCTTCGGTACATTCCCGTACAGAAACCACGCCGTGCTGATGGCCGAAAATCCGGTCTTGTCCTCGCTCCTTGGCCCACCGTCCATTGCCGTCCATAATGACAGCAACATGCACCGGAAGCTGCTCTAAATCAATTTGTTCTTTGAATGACATATGTTGTTATTCGGAATTCGGAGGACCGATGGCCGATAATTTTTAAGTCTGAAATATTAATTTATAAAAAAAATCATCCCAACTTATCTTCAATCTTTTATTGAAATCGCTGGTTGCGTTTTTTCTTTTTTGGTTCTATTTGTTTCACAATTTTTTGGGGGGAGGCTTTTCGTCCTTTGTCGAGCGTTCCTCCCGGGCAGTCGCAGTCTCTTGTCCAGAAATCGTAACTAAATCCGATGCTGATTCCCGAAAGCCGGTCGTTATTCATAGGATTAGATGTGGTTTTAGGAATCGGATTGTCAAATTCCGGTTTTCCTTCCAAAAAATCTCCAATCACCCATCTGCTTGTATACTGGATGTTGAAGTTCAATTTATCAGCCATTTTCCACTTAAATCCAGCTCCAAACGGAATTGTTAACGTGCTGGATTTTGGTTCTTCACTTTTGTATTCCGGTGTAAACACCATGCCGACTCCGGCAAAAATAAAAGGTGAAAATCGCTTGCTAAATCGCTTGTAAGGATTATTTTCCAAATCAAAGAAATTAAACTCTCCCCAAAAATCTACCAAATGCAGTGGATTATTGAGCGTGGCAGTGAATGTTTCAGCTGCATCTCTGTACAAATAATTTCCTTTAACTTTGGTATAATCATATCCCAATCGTACTGCCAGACGCTTATTGAATCTGTATCGCAGCATCAACCCAAAGTCAGCGTTCTGATTGTTGAAGTTTTTGCCATACAATCCCAAATCAGGAATTGAATTTACATCGCCGGAATATAAATTCAATCCGGTTTGAAAGCCAATTTCTGCACGGTAAGGGTCATTTTGTCCCCACACGGGTGAGGATAAAATATATAAAATAAGGCTCAATAATACGCTTTTTCGGATGAGTACAATCATATCAGCAGCTTGAAAACTTGTTCAATATATTGTACAACGTATTTTTGAGCAATAAATTTTGTACGATGAACCTAAATTGGCAACAAAAGTAATGATAATCTTTCTAATAAAAGGTATTTTGCCTGAAAAGAGGAGGGGATTTTAACAATTAATTATACAAATTTATACGAATTAAAACTGGCGGTGCAAATTATTTGGAATGGAAAGAGAGAATTGTAATTTTGAACATTTCGAACTAATGTATTGAAATAAATTTTAACGTGTAAATTAAGCCGTTTCAGCCAGTTTTTTCAAGGCTTCATCTTCTTTTCGCGTCATTTCCGCCTGACTTTCATCGGTTTTATCACCTTGTCCGCAAAGGTGCAGAATTCCGTGTATTATCACCCTGTGAAGCTCATCCTCAAAGCTGATTTTAAGTCCTTCTGCGTTGGATTTTACCGTGTCGATGCTGATAAAAATATCGCCCGAAATCTGTTTTTCACTACCATAGTCAAAAGTGATGATATCGGTATAATAATCGTGCTGCAAAAATTCCTTGTTCACTTCCAAAATCCGTTCGTCATCGCAGAAAATGTAGTTGATATGACCCGCTTTTCTGCCCTGCGAAGCAGCCACGAGTTTAATCCATCGGCTCACTTTGGGCTGATCAATAGCGGGAAGGTCGATGTTTTCGGTGAGGAAAGAAATCATTAATTGGTTGAATTGATAATTGGTTGAATGGTAGTATTGGCTTTATGAGTTAATTTCATTCTTTTACAATCCGCACGACTGACATTCCTGTCTGTCATTTTACAAACCGACAAGAATGTCTGTTCTCCTAAAAGCGTATAAATTCATCTTTTGCACGCTGCAATTCGTGTAATTCGTCTTAATTCGAGCAATTCTTATTCAATGAAAAAACAAATACCCCAGCAGTATCGCTGCCGTAATTCCCACCAAATCAGCCGCTAATCCGGCAAGGACGGCATAGCGGGTGTTAGTGATTTTTACCGACCCGAAATATACAGCCAGAATGTAAAATGTTGTGTCGGTTGAGCCCTGAATGATGGACGAAAGCCTTCCCACGAACGAATCCGCACCAAATTCCTTCATCGTTTCCACCATCATGCCGCGCGCACCGCTTCCGCTCAGTGGTTTCATAAATGCGGTCGGCAGCGCTTCCACGAAATCGGCATTAGCTCCTGTCAGCAATACCAGATATCGAATGCCGTCCACCAGTAAATCCATGGCTCCCGAAGCCCTGAACATGCCGATGGCTACCAAAATAGAAACCAGGTATGGAATAATTCCCACTGCAACATGAAATCCTTCTTTTGCACCTTCTATAAAGCTGTTGTACACATTTACTTTCTTTTTCACAGCCATCAAAATGAAAGCCACGATGATTGATAGAATGAGAAATGCTGCAGCTAAACTGGAATAAGCTGTAATCTGTTCCTGAGAAAGCTTACTGAAAAAATAGACCAGCGCCCCAATCAAAGCGATCAGCGATAGCAAAACGCCCATCACCACACGGTTAAAGATATTGATTTTCTGAATGGCAGCCACGAGGATCAAACCGGTCATCCAGGCACAAAGCGTGGCAATCACGATAGGCAGAAATACATCGGCGGGATTAACAGCACCAAACTGTGCCCGATACATCATCACGGTCATCGGCACGAGTACCAGTCCGGCAGTATTGAGCACCAGAAACATAATCATCGGATTGGAGGCCGTGTCTTTTTTCGGATTCAGTTCCTGCATCTGCTGCATGGCCTGCAGACCCATTGGCGTAGCGGCGTTGTCAAGTCCAAGCATATTGGCCGACATGTTCAGGAAAATGCTGCTTAGCGCCGGATGTTCTTTGGGAATATCCGGATAAATGCGGGTGAAAAAGGGTGCTACCATGCGTGAGAGTACGTTCATGGCACCACCATGCTCGGCCACTTTCAAAATACCCATCCAGAAAGTCAGGATGCCGGTCAACCCGAGCGAAATCTCAAAACCCGACTTTGCCGAACCAAAAATGGATTGTAGAATATCATTGAAGATGGCCGTATTACCAAAAAAAATCATTTGAACCAATGCAACCACAAAAGCAATGAGAACGAATGCAATAAAAATATAATTAAGAGCCATAGCTTGAAGTTAGAAGTCAGAAATTAGAAGTTAGAAGTTAGAAATCAGAAGTATGAAACTTGAAGTTAAGAATTTTACAAAAGTACATTATTTTTTTGATTAGCCCATCTGAATGTAATTTTTATATGATAAAATGAGTACTTTTGCGGGCTTAAAAACGAAATACATTTATGAAGACTTTTCTTACAATTGCGCTGTTGGTGTTTTCCAATATCTTTATGACGCTTGCCTGGTATGGACATTTGAAATTTTCCGAATACTCCTGGTTTCAGAAATTGGGACTAGTTGGCATTATATTTTTCAGCTGGGGATTGGCACTTTTTGAGTACTTCTTTCAGGTGCCGGCAAACCGAATTGGATTTAAAGAAAATGGAGGCCCTTTTTCGCTGGTTCAGCTTAAAGTCATTCAGGAAGTCATAACACTAACTGTTTTTATGGCTTTTACGTTCCTTTTCTTCAAAAATGAAACCATCAAAACCAATCACCTAATCGGATTTGGCTTCTTGATTTGTGCCGTGTATTTTATCTTCAAAGAGTAATTCGAAGCAGATTATTCCGCTTTTTTACTTCGCATTGCCTTTATATGTGTTATCGCCGGATCAGCCTCAAACTTAGCATATTCATCGCTCTCCACTGGATAAATAGCCATTTTGCCAGCTTCATTGTGATGCACACCGAAACCGTATCGCTTGGTGAGCGGCGACGCACGGAAACATGCCTGTCCTTTTGAAAAATAAATTCTACGGGCATTTTCCAATTCTTCCTCTGTCAACTTGTTTTTCACTGCGTGGCAATGAAACAAAACATCGTCAGAAGTATGCCGGTAAGGATTGTTAAAAACCATCTCGTATTGCAGGTTTGCGATGGATTTGTTGTCACCCTTTATCGGCGGAATTTGTGCTTCCTGAACCGGACAATCTTCCGCCACTTCGATAAAGGTGTTGGTGTAGTTGGTGGTATGGATTTTCATAAGGAATACAGCCCCTAGCCCCTAAAGGGGAAAAAGAGAGCGTTATGTAAGTGTTTATTGATTTAGAAAATGAATTTTAAAGTTCATGTTATTTTGCATACAATTAATAGTGCGCAAAAAGTCCCCTTTAGGGGATTTAGGGGTTTAAAAAGTCACCATTTTATCTGCCCAAACGACCAGATTTACACAATCCACCATGGTGGAAATAGGGCAGGCTTCGGTGCTGTCCAGGTTTCTCGATTTCAGGCAAGTACCACAGGCAAGTATCTCCCCACCCACTTCAACGAACTTTTTCAACTGCTCATCCACATTGTATTTCTCGTGTGTCAGTCCTTCGCACTCCACCGCTTCGCCCATCAGGAAAAGCTTTACTTCGTGACCTTGCTTCTTTGCTGTAACAGCAAATCGAAAAGCATTCCACGCTTTTTCGTACTCTTTTGTTTCGAGGATTATTCCGATTTTCATATTCAGAAATTTAATTTTTGCAAAACGCAAATATCGTAAATTTCATTGAGAAATAAATAATGTAAAAAACAAAAAAACCGACAAACAGAAAATCCATTTATCGGTTTAGAAAGAATTTTATTATTTGCACTCCTTAAAGTCCCCTTGAGGGGGATTTAGGGGGCTATTTTATCCATATTGCAATGCTTTTTTCACCAGCACCGGTATATCTTCCGGTTTGCGGGCTACGGGTATGCCAGCCTCCTCGAAAGCTGCGATTTTCTCTTCCGCCGTACCGCTTCCGCTGGAAATAATGGCTCCGGCGTGTCCCATCCGTTTTCCCGGTGGAGCGCTTTGTCCGGCAATAAAGGCCACCACCGGTTTGGTCATTTTATTTTTGATAAATGCGGCTGCCTGCTCTTCCGCATCGCCACCGATTTCACCAATCAGCACCACAGCATCGGTTTCAGGGTCATTTTGGTAAAGTTCCAGCAAATCCTGATAATACAATCCCGCTACCGGATCACCGCCGATTCCCACGCAGGTGCTTT
>CAZIRA010000001.1:0-69543 GCA_964541615.1 uncultured Paludibacter sp. | reverse complement strand
GAATCAGTCTTCACGCCCGTTCCGCCACATTTGTCCATCCCGTTTCGAAAGAAAAGATCCACATCGAAGCGCCTGTACCGGAAGAGGATAATCTTTGGAAAAGCTTTGAGAACATGATATAGAAAAAAAAGACCTGACTTCACTCGAAATCAGGTCTTTTCTGTCTTAAATCAGGTTACTTTTATTTCGCAACTCTTTCAAGCCATTTCAGCATAAATAACATTGTGAACATGGAAATAAGGCAAGCTGTAACAAATACCAGCCATGTAGCCCATAAAGGTAAACTTTCGTAGAAAATAGTACCGAAAATCAAAAGTTGATTTCCAAGTGCAGTTGCTCCAAGCCAAGCTCCCTGCATAATTCCTTGATATTGAGGTGGAGCCACTTTAGATACGAACGATAATCCGAGAGGGCTGATAAATAGCTCGGCAACCGTCAAAATAAAGTATGTGCCGATTAGTAGCCATGGAGTAACGCGTTGGACATCGGTAAGCCCACCCATTGCTTTTGCAGTAGCTGAATCGGGTAAACCTTGAGAACCGATTGACATTAATAAGAAAGCAGAAGCAGCAATTCCCATGCCTATGGCTATCTTTTTAGGCGTAGAAGGTTCTTTGCCTCTTGCTCTGAGCCATCCAAATAGTCCGATAATTACCGGAGTAAGAAATACAACAAAAAACGGATTGAAGAATTGGAACACTTCAGCGCCTTTAATACTCGTGAAACCGAGATCAAAGTTGATCATGCTCAAATTCGTGTACTCATTTGCAAAAAATGTCAGTGTAACGCCGTTTTGGTGGAACGAAAACCAGAAAAATATTACTACCGCAAACACAGAAAACAGAGCGTATAAACGTTGACGAACTTCCTTGGCATCCATTTGCACAGCAGTAGACTGGACGTCAGAAGCTTGTTTTGCTTTAACAGCTTTCAAAGCCGGATCCGGAAATTTTCTTTTATTGGTGATGAAAATTACCAGGGAAATCAGCATTGCAAAAATTGCTACACCAAAAGCATAATGGAATCCGGTATTGAAAATATTGAGATATTCATTGGCAAAAGCTGTTAAATCCGTTGGGACAGTTTTGCTCACTTGTGCAGAAAGTTCAGTAAATCGTTGTGTTGCTTCCGGTGTTATCGTACCTTTCAAAAATTGATGACTCAAAGCTGGAAGGTCGGAATTGTATTCAAAACCATTGTGTTGAACCCACCAGTTGCGAATTCCTACAGCAATAAGTGGAGCAAATAAAGCACCGATATTAATAAACATGTAAAAAATCTGGAATCCGGTATCGCGATTAGCGGAGTATTTTGGGTCATCGTACATCTGTCCTACAACAGCTTGTAAGTTGCCTTTAAACAAGCCGTTACCAAAAGCAATGACAAACAAACCGAAGCAGGTCATTGTTAAATACAAAGCAAAATTAGGAACAGGAGTTGGAGTAGGAATAGCAATCAGAAAATAGCCTGCTGTCATTAGAATCAAGCCCCACAGAATAGTTCCTTTGTATTTCTTTGTTTTGTCGGCAATGAATCCTCCGGCAAGTGCCAGTAGATAAATCAAGGCATAAAAAACGGAATAAATAATAGTGGCTTGTGTTTTTTCTAACCCGAATTTAGATAAAAGGAAGAGCGATAATATCGCCATCATGATGTAAAAACCGAAGCGCTCGCCCATATTCGAAAGAGCTGCTCCGATGAGTCCTTTTGGATGATTTTTGAACATACTTTTGTTTTTAAAGAATTATTTTGATAATTAAGATGCAAATATAGTGAAATTTTATTATTGCAACGGTTTACTTTAAATAATTCTCAACCGAATAGTATGTTAGTGTTCAGGTTGACCAAAATTTTAGTTAACTTTGCTCATTCTTGTGAAAAATATTTCAATCGATTAAACCATTAAAATATGTTTTCTGTGATGATAAATATTAATCAAAACGATTGAAGACAAGCGGCGTGAATCATCAATTTTACTAATTCATAATCACTATTTGTATGAAAAATGCACTATTTTCAATTATCCTTTTGCTTTTCTTAGGACAGGCTTTGCTTGCTCAGAAGCAAGAAAATCGTTACGCGGAAATAACCAACCCGAAGTTGGTGCACATCAATAAAATGGATCCTCGGAGCAGTTTTTTTTCCTACACAAACTCCGCCGATGCACTGAAAGCGGACAACAACAGCAAAGGCGGCAATTTTCTGCTTCTCAACGGAACGTGGAAATTTCATCATACCGAAAATTTCAATGACCGCCCGATGGATAAATTCTATGACATGGATTTCAACACTTCGGCATGGAAAGATATTCAAGTGCCGGGAAACTGGGAAGTGCAGGGTTTTGGCTATCCTATTTACGTGAATGCCACCTACGAATTTACCTCCCCGGGACATGCGCCATTCTGGGACAGACCCAATCCACCGCTCGTCCCCGAGGAATTTAACCCTACCGGAACGTACCGAAAAGAGTTTGAAATTCCGCAAGACTGGTTAGGAAAGGAGATTATTCTCAGCTTCGACGGCGTGAAAGGCGCTTCTTATTTTTACTTCAACGGCGAATTTCTGGGCATGAGCAAAGACAGCAAACTGCCTGCCCGCTTCAATATTTCCGACCGTGCGGAAGCCGGAAAAAACGTGCTTGCCGTGCAGACGCACCGCTGGTCGGACGCCACCTACTTAGAATGTCAGGATTTTTGGCGATTGAGCGGATTTGAGCGGGATGTATATGTGTATGCACGCCCGAAAGTGCATATCGCTGATTTTTTTGCACTGCCTTCGTTGGATCAAAATTACGAAAACGGCATTTTCAGCCTGAATGTAGATTTAGAAAACAAAGCAGATGACGACGGCTATTCTATCGCCTATAAAATTTTGGATAAAACCGGAAAAAGTATGGCCGAGGAAAGCAAAACCTTGCGGCTCGTAAATGCCAAAGAAAGTGTAAGCTTCGCTGAAAGGACAATTGCCGGCGTAAAAAAATGGTCGGCCGAGGAACCCAACCTTTACACATTAAGCATCGAGCTGAAAGATGCGGCAGGAAAAATAGTGGAAGCCACCGCCATTCAAATCGGTTTCCGAACAGCCGAAGTGAAAAACAAACAATTTTTAATTAACGGTCAGCCTGTTTTAGTAAAAGGAGTTAACATCCACGAGCACAATGAGTTTACCGGTCATTACGTTACAGAGGAACTGATGCGGAAAGACTTTGAACTCTTTAAAAAATACAACGTAAACACCGCCCGCACCAGCCATTATCCGCAACCGGAACTTTTCTACAAATTGGCGGATGAATACGGAATATATGTGATTAACGAAGCCAATATAGAAGCGCACGGGATGGGATACAACCTGCGCACGGGTGGTACGCTGGCAAATAACCCGCTTTTCCTGGAAGATCACCTGAACCGTACCAGGGGAATGGTGGAACGCGATAAAAACCATGCCTGCGTTGTAACCTGGTCGCTCGGAAATGAGAGCGGAAACGGTTATAATATGTACGAGACATACCGTTGGATTAAAAGTCGTGATACGTCCCGCCCGGTACAGTATGAACGCGCTGTGCTTGAATGGAATACAGACATTTTCTGTCCTATGTACGACGACCCCGATGAAATAGAGAAATATGCCAAGAATCCTGCATCGGACCGTCCGCTGATACTTTGCGAATACGCTCATGCCATGGGAAACAGCCTGGGAAACTTCACTGAATACTGGGACATTATCCGCGCCAATGACCTGCTGCAGGGCGGCTGTATCTGGGACTGGGTGGATCAGGGACTGGCGCAAAAGGACAAAGACGGAAATAAATTCTGGGCGTTCGGCGGCGATTTCGGTCCGAAAGGAACACCTTCGGCAGGCGATTTCTGCTGCAACGGCGTTATTCTGCCCGACCGAAGCATCAAACCGCACACCGTGGAAATGGGGAAAGTGTACCAAAATGTCTGGTTCAGAAATTTTGACTACAAAAAAGAAAGCGTGGAGATTTTCAACGAGAATTTCTTTGTGGATTTGAGGCAGTACGATATTTCTTACGATGTAAAATCAAACGGAAAAGTGCTGAAAACCGGCATAATAGCCATAGCTGTTCAGCCTCAAGAGACTAAAACGGTGAAACTTCCCGGCATCGCGAAGCTATTCAAAGCCAACCAGCAAACCACAATTCAGTTTTACGTGAAACAAAAATCGGCCAAGCTTGGACTGCCGACAGGCTGGGTGGTTGCAAAAGACCAATTTATAGTATATGATTATCCGGCATTGAAACCAATTGCTGCCAAAGCTGCTGTGAACATTTCGGAAAATGACAGCAAATGGCTCGTTTCAGGCAAAAATTTTATGGTGGAAATTGACAAAGAAACCGGTATTATCACTTCGTACAAACAAAAAGGCGTGGAATACATCAGCAACGAGTTTGGGCCGAGACCGTTTTTCTGGCGTGCTCCGCTTGACAACGACTATGGAGCAGGCATGGGCAAACGCCTAAACGACTGGAAAGAGGCAAGCAACAATGTGCCGCATCCTTCAGGTTTTTCACAAAGATTAATAGACGGAAAAACGGCTGAAATTAGTTTTACCTACAGCTACGAAAAACTGAATGCCACATGGTATGTTAAATATTTGATTTCGGAAAATGGTAGAATTGAAGTTGAAAATGCCTTTAACGCCACGAAAAACGAACTTCCGCTGATATTCCGTGTGGGAATGCGTATGCAGCTGCCAGATAATTTTGTGAATGCGGAATATTATGGTCGCGGGCCGATAGAAAACTACTCCGACCGCAAAACGGCGATGTTTGTGGACAGATACAAATCACCTGTCGCTGAACTTGGCGCTAAATATGTTTTTGCACAAGAAACAGGTCATCACGTGGATACACGCTGGTTGGCGCTGACGCAAAAATCGGGAGAGGGACTGCTGTTTGCTTCGGATGATGTGTTTGAGTTCAACGCAACGAATTATCTTTTGGAGGACATCGATAACGGCGCTGACTGGCACAATGACGCTCCACGCCTTACTGCTCCGGAGAAGAAACATTACAATGCTTACCAAGCTTCGGACAAAGTAGATTTATTTATCGACTACCGCATGCAGGGCGTAGGTGGAAATAACAGCTGGGGAAAATGGCCGATGGAACCGTACCGAATCGTACCCAAAAACACCGACATAAGTTACAGCTTTACGATTATCCCGATAAATAGTTCGAAAGATATTGATAAGCAGTTTTGACGGATAAATAAAAAAGTAGAAAAAAGCTTTGAGCATATATTTGCCCAAAGCTTTTTTTCTTTCTGCCAAAATAAATACTTTCGAAAAAGCGGTATTCAACAAACTTGTTACGCCTGGTTATTCATGTGTGGATTTTTCGAGTTTCTTGACATTAAGAAAAACGATAACGGCAGAAGCTATACATGCGGCAGCAAAAATCCCCCATAATACTGATAACTCAACTTTGTCCCACAAGAAACTGCCCACCACCACGAATTTACTGCCTACAGCAGTAGTAAACAGCCAACCGCCCTGCATCAGTCCCATAAATCGTTTCGGGGCTATTTTGGAGATGAAAGAGGCTCCCATCGGGCTCAAAAATATCTCTGCTACCGTGAGGACAAAATAGGTGCTCATAAGCCAGTAAGGCGATACGCGAGAGCTTTCAGGAACCAGTGAACCTTGCAGTTCGTTGGGTGAAAGAAGATTTTCTGAACCGACTATCAGAATTACGAATGCCAACCCTGCGATGATAAGTCCGATTGCAATTTTTCGAGGAGCGGATGGTTCAAATCCTTTGTTGTCAAGGAAATTAAAGAGCCAGATGATGGGAGGCATCACCAATAAAACAAAGAGAGGATTGAAAGATTGGAAAACTTCTGGAGAGATCGTATTCATTTCCGAAGATTCTCTCATAAAATAGATGCAGATAGTCAGAAATAAGGTAGTTACAACTCCGCCAATAAATCGGTAACGAAGTGTGGATTTGCTGTATAACATCAAAACTACACCAACAATGGCCAAAATTACACACAGAATCGACTTCAGATCGAAGAATATGAAGGTAAATGGACTCACCTCTTTTGCTGTATATTCAACCGCAAACTGCGTAAGTGCCAGTCCGTTTTGATTGAACGACATCCAAAAGAAAATCACCACCACATAAAGCGATATCAGCGAAATTACCCTTGGCCGTTCATCGTCTGCTGCCATCATGAATATAAAAGCAATGAAAGCCATGAAAAGTCCTACAGCGAAGCTTAATCCCAATTTTCCACTCACATCAAGTCCCGGGATCAACTGAAATACCAAAATTGTAATTATCACCAGTGTGACTGCCGCAATCTTTACTTTGCGCTGCTTAAGTGGCTGCTTCACCTGAAAAGATTCGAAAAGCTGTTTAGCCGCTTGCCCGGCTGGTTTATCGGGTAGAGTTTTATTAAAAATTATATAAACTATCAGCGAGAAAACCATTGCCAGAGCAGCCAGTCCAAAAGCCAGGTGATACCCTTGTGTAAAGACTTTGATGTAACTGACAGAGAATTCTGTCAATGAAAGTGCAGATTGTCCCTGCAAGCTTACTTTTTGGATAAGTGCCTGGAATTGATTAATGTCTGTGAGTGAATTGTTGAGGTATTGATGACAAAGCGCAGCTAAACTTCCATCGTAGAGGAAACCATGCTGAATCAGCCACCAGTTACGTAATCCTGAAGCAATGAAAGGGGCAAAAAAAGCCCCGATATTGATACCCATATAAAAAAACAGGAATGCCGAATCACGAAGCTTCGAATAACGTTCATCATCGTAAAGCTGCCCTACGACCACTTGCAGGTTTCCTTTGAACATTCCATTTCCCAGTGCAATAATCAAAAGTGCGATCATTGATCCATAAAAGGACATAAATGGAAGTGCCATTAGCACGTATCCGGCAATCATCATTATCTGTCCGATGAAAATCACAGACTTGTATTTTCTCATCCAGTCAGCCACAATGCCTCCTAAAAGAGCTGTAGCATAGATTCCGAAATAAAACCAGCTGTAATAATCGCCAGTTTCAGCAACTGATAATCCGAATTTTGCCTGAAGGAAAAGAGATAAAATAGCCATCATTATGTAGAAACCAAACCGCTCACCCACATTTGTGGCAAACGCTACATAAACTCCACTGGGATGGTTTCTTAACATAAACGGACAATTTTTAAAATCAAATGTAATAAAACTCAAAAGTAATAAAGATCAAAGAAATTGGCAAGGTTTGTCATTGAAAATCAATGCTTTTTTCGGTCTATCCCGATGTCTTTCATCGATGCCGGATCTTCAATCGGCTCAATGTGTGTAGATACCGTAACCGGTTCAGTAAACATATCCTCAATGGTTTCTTCGATATGTTCAGCAAAATCGTGTCCTTTTTGTACGCTCCAAGCACCCGGCACAAGAAGATGAAGCGAGATGAATTTACGCTGTCCGGCCTGACGCGACATCAATGAATGGTATTCAAATTCATCACTACTGACTCCATCCAGATAATTGGTCACCATTTTCAATTCTCCTTCCGAAATTGATGCATCCATAAGACCGTTTGCTGAGCGTTTGAGTAGTGAAAATCCTGTCCAAATAATATTTAATGCCACCAAAACAGCAATTATCGGGTCGAGAATAAGCAATCCTGTAAGGTTTACCAAAAGCACTGCAATAATTACTCCGGCCGAAGTCCAAACATCTGTCATCAGGTGCTTTCCGTCAGCTTCGAGTAGGAGAGAGTGGTGTGTTTTTGCGTTTTTCAACAAAACAATCGCTACACCTAAATTCACAATCGAAGCACTTACCGAAATTGCCAGACCAAGCCCTACATTTTCAATTGGTTGTGGTGCAAAAAGCCTGGGAACAGCCGACCAGATAATGCTGAATGCTGCCACCATAATCAGTCCGCCTTCTATCGCACTGGAAAAGTACTCAGCCTTCGTATGACCGAATTCATGGCCTTCATCAGCCGGTTTTTCGGCGATGTGAATCATGATAAGCGCCACGATGGCCGCAATCAAGTTTACGCAAGATTCCAGTGCATCTGACAACAATCCCATCGACCCAGTGTATAGATACGCCGAAAATTTAAGCGCTATCGTAATCACTGCTGCCGCGATGGAGAGATAGGCAAATTTCTTGAGGGATTTTTTTTTCATTTTTTTTTGAATGATTACATATTTTCTTCAACCCACTTTCTGGCATTCACAAATGCTTCTACCCAAGGTGTGATTTCGTCTGAATTAACACGGTCAGCAGGGTAATGTGCACACTGCCATGGGAAAATAGCACGTTCCAGGTGAGGCATCATTGCTAAGTGACGGCCATCATTTGAGCAGATTCCGGCTACAGAATAATCAGAACCGTTCGGATTGGCAGGATAGGAATCGTAGTTGTATTTAGCTACGATGTTGTAAGCGTTTTCACCCATAGGAAGAGAAAAATTTCCTTCTCCGTGGGCTACCCAGATCCCAAGTTTACTTCCGGAAAGACTCTTGAACATAACTGAATTATTCTCCGGGATATTCAACGATATGAAATTACTTTCGAATTTGTGGCTTTCGTTGTGAAGCATGCGTGAACGTTTCTCGTGTTCAGGATTGATCAGATTCAATTCCACCATCAGCTGGCAACCGTTGCAAATTCCCAAACTCAGGGTGTCGTTGCGTTTGTAGAAATTTTCGAGAGCTGCTTTTGCTTTGTCGTTATACAGGAATCCGCCAGCCCAGCCTTTTGCTGAACCTAGAACATCTGAATTTGAGAATCCACCGCAGAATACGATAAAATTGATGTCTTCCAAAGTTTCACGTCCGTTGGCAAGGTCGGTCATATGCACATCTTTCACGTCGAAACCAGCCAGATAGAGTGAATAGGCCATTTCACGCTCGCCGTTAGTACCTTTTTCGCGGATGATAGCTGCTTTTACTCCGCTTGGATTTCTTTCCGGAGAAAGTCCAAACTGCGACAATTTTCCGGTAAAGTTTTTTGGAAATTCAAATTCGAGCGGTTGTTTTTTGTAGTTTTTAAAACGATCCAAAGCTTTCGTTTCACCACTTTGTTTTTTATCCAAAAGATAGGAAGATTCATACCAAACGTCACGCATTTCGTTGATTGAGAACGAATATGCAGCTTTTTTCTTATGAATTTCAAGTCTTCTTTCAGCAATCGGATGTCCGATTTTCGCAAATCCGATTCCATTGGATTTCAATATTTTCTCAACAGAATTTTTGTCTTTCACCTGAATAATAACACCCGGATTCTCAGCAAATAGTAAATTTACCAGGGAAGTTTCTGCAAGAATATCCAGATTCACATTCAATCCGCCCGAATTATTTGCAAAACACATTTCAAGAAGCGTAGTAATCATACCTCCTGCCGAAATGTCGTGACCTGCCATAATCAAACTCTTGCTTATCAATTCCTGAATGGTGTCAAATGCAGCTTTGAAATACTCGGCATCCTTTACAGTAGGCGCTTCTGCACCTAATTTGTTCATCGTTTGAGCCAGGACAGATCCGCCCAGTTTGTGGCTGTCAAATGAGAAATCGATGTAATAAATCTGTGAATCAGAATCATTAATCAGTAATGGACTGACAATTTTTTTAATATCAGAAACTTCTGCTCCTGCAGAGATAATCACAGTTCCCGGAGCAAAGACTTTTGTTCCATCAGGATATTTCTGCGTCATGGAAAGGCTGTCTTTTCCCGTAGGGATATTAATTCCGAGTGTGCTGACGAAATCACTGCAAGCTTCTACTGCACGGTAAAGACGGGCATCCTCACCAGAATTTTTGCTTGGCCACATCCAGTTGGCTGAAAGCGAAACGCTGTCTAAACCATTTTTTAGCGGAGCCCAAACAATATTGGTCAATGCTTCTGCAACAGCCATTACTGAGCCTGCCTCAGGATCAATCAAGGCAACTTGTGGCGCATGACCGATGGAGGTAGCAATTCCTGATTTTCCACGGTAGTCAAGCGCCATGGCTCCAAGATTGCTTAATGGAAGCTGGATTTCGCCGATGGTCTGTTGGCGGGCAACTTTTCCCGTAACAGAACGGTCTACTTTATTTGTCAGCCAGTCTTTGCAAGCCACAGCTTCCATGCGAAGGACATTTTGCAGGTAGTTGAGCATTTTTTCCTCGCTGATTTCAACCGGTGAGAATTTTTCCTCGATGCTTTTATCGTTCATCACGGTTCTCGGCGGTTTGCCGATCATGTATTCAAGCAATAAATCGATAGGTTTTTCATCTTTTTTTGTTTTGAAAACAAACTGCATGTCGCCAGTAGTTTCACCCACCACATACATTGGAGCTCGTTCTCTTTCTGCAATGATTTTCAGTCGATCGAGGTCTTTTTCTTTGACTAAAAGCCCCATGCGTTCCTGACTTTCGTTGCCTATTATTTCTTTGGCACTGAGGGTAGGGTCACCGACAGGCAATTTGTCAACTTCGATAATGCCGCCGGTTGTTTCAACTAATTCCGACAAGCAATTCAGGTGACCGCCGGCACCGTGATCGTGAATGGATACGATTGGATTTTCATCGCTTTCAGCCAATGCGCGGATTACATTTGCCACACTTTTTTGCATTTCCGGGTTGGAGCGCTGCACGGCATTTAGCTCAATAGCATTGTCATATTCTCCGGTTTCAACGGAAGAAACGGCTCCTCCACCCATTCCAATCCGGTAGTTGTCGCCACCCATCACCACCACTTTTTCGCCCACTTCAGGCGTTCCTTTTATGGCATCGCGTTTGTTTGCCATCCCTACACCGCCGGCCAGCATGATAACTTTATCGTAGCCGTAAATTTTTTCGTTTTCCTGGTGCTCAAAGGTGAGAAGCGAACCACAAATAAGCGGTTGACCGAATTTATTTCCAAAATCAGAAGCTCCGTTTGATGCTTTTATAAGAATTTGTTCCGGAGTTTGGTACAGCCATTTTCTCTCTTTGAGTGGTGTGTTGGCATTTTTCGGATTATTTCTTGGATAGCTTGTCATGTATACCGCTGTTCCGGCCAATGGAAGGCTCGCTTTTCCACCGCCGAGACGGTCGCGGATTTCACCGCCGGTTCCGGTGGCTGCGCCGTTAAAAGGCTCAACGGTAGTGGGAAAGTTGTGTGTTTCAGCTTTCAGCGAAAGTACTGTTTCAATTTTTTTTGTTTCAAAAAAATCGGGTTTGCTTTCAGATTTTGGTGCAAATTGTTCTATCACAGGCCCCTGGATGAAAGCAACGTTGTCTTTGTATGCCGAAACTAAGTCGTTTGGATTGTCTTTAGAAGTTTGCTTGATCAGTTGGAAAAGCGTCATCTCCTTTTCCTCGCCGTCAATCACAAATTGTCCGTTAAAAATTTTGTGGCGGCAGTGTTCCGAATTTACTTGAGAAAAACCAAACACTTCACTATCAGTCAGTTTTCTTCCTATTTTCTCAGCAATTCCGTTCAGGTATTCAATTTCATCTTCACTCAATGCCAGTCCTTCCTGCTCGTTGTAAGCAGCAATATCGTCAATCGAACGGATTGTTTCAGGCATTTTGTCGATATTGAATATATCCTGCGTAAGTTCCGTGTAAACTCTCTGAAGCATTGGGTCATGTGATGCGGTTTTGTCGGAAGGAAAAAATTCTTCAATCCTCAAAATCCCACTTATACCCATATTTTGGGTAATACCAACTGCGTTTGTGCTCCAGGGAGTAATCATTTCACGGCGAGGGCCAATGAAATTTCCGCTTACGGTTTCGGTGTCAAGAGGTTTGGATTCACCAAAAAGCCAGATTAACTTGTTAGTTGTTTCAGAATCGAATTTTAATGTGGTTTGTACAGCGTAAATATGCTGATCGGGAGATTGAAAGAAGTGAATCATGATTGGATAGTATTCAAATAATTTAACTTCAAGCGATTATTTCAAATAAAGTGCAAAGATACGAAAATTTAGAGTGAATAGTGTTATAAAGCGTTGTTTTTTGTGATAATGAGATCCTTTATTCAAGCTTTGAGTTGAATTTTTTTTGCGTAATAGATGTTTAATGATTACTTTTGACAATCAATTGAAAAAGTGATATTTTATGAATAAATTTAGAATAATTATAGCTGTTTTTCTGCTGTTTTTGTTTGTTTCAGCTGGTGCTCAGCACAAAGGAACTTTCGGTGTTTCTATTTCTGCATTGAATAAAAATACGATGCTTCAGTCCGCAGCGGTAAATCATGATTTTACCACTTATAAAGGAGATGGATTTTTATCGTTTTCGGCCGATTACTGGTATCCGATCAACGAATGGATGGAGTTTGAAACCGGCTTGAATTACAGCCATCAGAGTTTTGAAATGGCAACTACGCACAGTTGGAAAAATAATTTGGCTGTGCCTCTCCAAAATGAAGAATATGTCAATTACCACCTGATAAATATTCCAGTGGGTGTTCGAGCCGAATTTCTTGAATTTGGATTTGTAAATGGCGGACTGCTTATTGATATCGCTCATCATGAGCCTGGAATTGGTTCTTATTTTGGAATGGGAGTCAAATTTGAATCACTGGTTGGTTATGGACTTTACATCAATCCTTATTTGAAAACGCATTCCGTTCTGCCTGTAAATCTCAATTTTAATAATGACCGGATTCTTGAAGCGGGGATTAAAATTGGTATATTTTATTCTTTCGATAATCATTTTTTCGACAGATAATTTTCTAAAATTCTAATTAATAGGTATATAATATAAAGCGAGAAAACTTTCACAGAGGTTTTCTCGTTTCGGTATAAAAAGATTTGATATGATTAAAGCTGTTTTTTTCGATATTGACGGTACGCTGGTGAGTTTCAAAACTCATGAAATTCCTATTTCTGCCCAAAAAGCAATTGCCGGGCTTCGCAATAATGGGGTGAAAGTTTTTATTGCTACGGGAAGGCATATTTTGTCTATTCCGGATTTGGGTGATCTGAATTTTGATGGATATATTACCATCAACGGTGGTTTGTGCCTTACGGGCGATAAAAAACCTGTTTATAAACACTGTGTGCCAAAGAGCAATATCGAATCGATGATAGAGCTTCAGAAAATAACTTCATTTCCTTGTTTGGTGATGGATGACGAGGGTTTGTTTATTAATTATATCAATGAAATTGTTGATAAAGTACAGGAAATGAAACTTTTTCCCAATGTGAAAGTTCGTCCGTTTGAAGAATCGCTGAATCGTGATATTTATCAAATGGTTTCGTTTATTACCGAGGAGCAGGAAAAGGTTGTGCGCCCTCACATCCCTGACTGCGACTCGCTTCGGTGGCATCCGGCATTTACCGATTTTGTCCCTAAAGGGAGCAGTAAGGCAGTCGGAATTGATCACATGATCGAGCATTTTGGGATAAAACTGGAAGAAACCATGGCTATCGGCGATGGCGGAAATGACATTGCTATGCTCAGGCATGCCGGGGTAGGAGTGGTGATGGGAAATGCTTCGGATGAAGTGAAAGCAGTGGCGGATTATGTGACTGATTCGGTGGATGAAGATGGTGTGTACAATGCGTTGAAGCACTTTGGATTAATATAGTAAATTCCTGACACTCCGGCTTCTTCGATCTTCAAGCTTCGTCAAGGTACAATCATCTGTATGGCGTCAGACAGAATCGTAACTTTGCAATTGTGAGCGTTTGGAATGATGATGCCATCTGCTTCGACGAGGATCGTTTTTTCAGTTTTGATGGCAATTTCTTTCGACTGCGAACTTTGAATGATAGGCAGTTTTGAAAGTTTATCGTTGAAAATCAACGGCAATGCAGTGAAAATATCTCTGAGGGTTGGTTTTTCCACGATCATCATGTCGAAAGTGCCGTCGTATGGCAGTGCAAATGGATTTTGCTTGATGCCTCCACCCGTGAAAGGTCCATTGGCAATGTTCATCGTGAAAAGTTTCAGGTTAACGCTGCTTCCATTAAATTCAACCTGAACCGGAGTGGATTTGTATCTGAAAACTGCAAGTAAGAGAGCCAGCGTGTACAAAAGTGAAAAACTTCCTGTATACTTTTTGAGTCGGTGAGTGAGGTCGGCCACTTCCGCATCAAGCCCAAATCCGATGGAATTGATGAAAAAATGCTCTGTTTCCTGATTGTTTTCATCCAAAAAATCTATTTTTCCGACGTCAATCAGTCGTTTTTTTCCGCTGAAAAAGACTTTCATCGATTCTTTGTCATTTTTTCTCAATTTCCAAAAACGTCCCCAGTCATTTCCAGTTCCGCGGGGAATTATTGCAATTTTTATCCTGGATGTGTCTTCCGGTTCAGCCGAAAAAATCCCGTTAATCACCTCACTTACGGAACCATCGCCTCCAAGAATCAGATAATTCATGCAATCTCTTTTTGCATAGTAGCGAGCAATTTCGATGGCATGTCCCGAGTATTCCGTTACCTTGAAAATATAAGGAATTCGGGCTTTTTCCAATTCTGAAAGCACAAATTTGCTCTGCTCCTGAAATTTTCTTTTTCCGGCAGTGGGATTAGTGATTACCAACCAATGGTTGGCAGTGATGATTTCTTCGGACATTATTTATTCATCAAAAATAAATCCAGTAAAGTAATGGCAGCCATCGCTTCAACAATGGGAACCGCACGCGGAAGCACGCAGGGATCGTGGCGCCCTTTGGCTTCGAGCTCAACACTCTTCAACTCTTTATCCAGTGTGGTTTGCTTCTGAGAAATGGTGGAAACAGCTTTGAAAAGCACCCGGAAATAGATATCCTGTCCGTTGCTGATACCTCCTTGGATTCCTCCGGAATGGTTGGTGAGCGTAGAAACTTTTCCATCTTTCATTAAAAAAGGATCGTTCAGCTCGGCGCCGGTCATCCCGATTCCTTCAAAACCTTTTCCATAATCAAAGCCGTGCGTGGCGTTGATGCTCAGCATGGCATGCGCCAGCCGGGCTTGCACTTTTTCAAAAACCGGCTCACCCCAACCAACAGGAACGCCCTTCACCACGCAGCTCACCGTTCCGCCGATAGAATTTCCTTCAATGCGAAGTTTGTCGATGTAATCGATCATCTTTTGAGCAGTTTCAGGTTCCGGACAGCGGACGATGTTGCTTTCGATTAAAGATAGATCGAGGTTTTCGTACGAGTTTTCAATGGCGATGTGTCCAACCTGCGACGTGTAGGCAGTTATGTCAACTCCCTGCTGCTTCAAAACCAACTTGGCAACTGCTCCTGCAGCAACCCAGCCGGCCGTAGTGCGGGCAGAACTGCGTCCACCGCCGCGGTGGTCGCGGATTCCGTATTTTTGCTGGTAGGTATAATCGGCATGCGAAGGACGGAAAACATCCTTCAAATGGTCATAATCCTTGCTTTCCTGATTTTGATTCCAAATAACAAAGGCAATGGGTGTTCCGGTGGATTTTCCTTCGAAAATTCCGGACAGAAATTCAACTTTATCCTCTTCCTCACGTGGAGTGGTAATGATGGATTGCCCCGGGCGACGGCGTCTCAGCTCGTTTTGGATGAATTCTTCGTCCATCACCACACCGGCAGGACATCCGTCAATAATACCTCCGACTCCTCTACCGTGTGACTCACCGAATGATGTAAACGAAAAAAGTTTGCCTATTGTATTCATTGTTTAGTTGAATAGTTGTTTAGTTGAATAGTTAAATAGAATTTGAGTTTTCAGCTTTAACTTCTAACATCAGTTTTCTAATTTCTAATTTTGTATGTTGCAAAGTTAAAACAAAAGTTTGAAAAATTCTTATGAAACATTATCTGAATGAGGAAAAATGAATGAATTTGATATTTTTTGATTTCGTTCTTTTAATGATTGGTGTTTTAATAGTTGTTAGAAAAACAAAACGCCGCTGGATTGCGGCGTTTCAGAAAATATCGTTAATAATTTAGATCCCAGTAATTCTTTTGATTTCCTCCATAATTGCTTTTGCAAAATTATCTGCCTGCTCAGGAGTTCCTGCTTCTGAATAAATGCGGATGATTGGCTCTGTGTTTGATTTGCGGAGATGCACCCAACCTTGTGGAAAGTCAATTTTCACGCCGTCAATGTCGTTCACTTCGTACTGTTTGTAGCTTCCTTTTATCACTGCCAATACGCCGTCCACGTCAATTTGAGGAGTGAGTTCTATTTTATTTTTACTCATAAAATAGTTTGGATAGGTTTTGCGAAGCTCGGAAACTGATTTTTTCTCCTTTGCCAAATGAGTTAAGAATAGTGCAATTCCTACCAAAGCATCTCGTCCGTAATGGCTTGCAGGATAGATAATTCCGCCGTTTCCTTCACCGCCGATAACTGCATTAGTGGCTTTCATTTTAGCCACAACATTCACTTCGCCAACAGCTGCCGCATAGTAATCGCAGTTATATTTCTTGGTCACATCACGCAAAGCGCGGGTAGAACTAAGATTTGAAACCGTATTTCCCGGAGTGTGGCGGAGAATATAGTCGGCAACTGCTACCAGCGTGTATTCCTCACCAAACATGCTTCCGTCTTCGCTGATTATTGCCAATCTGTCTACGTCGGGATCCACGACAAAGCCTACATCGAATTTTCCGCTTTTCATTACGTTTGAAATCTCCGTGAGGTGCTCGGGTAGGGGTTCCGGGTTGTGTGGGAAATGACCGTTCGGTTCGCAGTAAAGTTTTTCTATCGTTTTTACGCCCAAAGCTTCCAGCAATTCAGGAATAACGATGCCTCCAACCGAATTTACGCAGTCAATGGCCACTTTGAAATCTGCGGCCTTAATGGCTTCTATGTCCACCAAATTAAGTGCAAGCACGCTTTCGATGTGTTTTTGCGTATAGTCATTTTTTGTTGTCAATTTTCCAACGTTGTCAACTTCAGCAAACGAAAAATCTTCTGCTTCTGCAAGTTGCAGGATGGTTTCGCCTTCTTTGGCATTTAGAAATTCACCTTTTTCATTAAGTAATTTCAATGCATTCCACTGTTTTGGATTGTGGCTGGCTGTGAGAATGATGCCGCCCGCTGCTTTCTCCATCACAACTGCAACTTCGGTGGTCGGCGTGGTAGCCAATCCGATGTCAGTCACATCCATTCCCATTCCCAAAAGCGTTCCTACAACCAAATTGTTTACCATTTCACCGGAAATACGTGCATCACGACCAACCACAATTGTGTTTGAAGGAGCATTTTTTGAAGATTTGATAAAAGCAGCATAAGCCGATGTGAATTTTACAACATCGAGTGGACTCAGGCCTTCACCGACACGTCCACCGATGGTACCCCGAATTCCTGAAATTGATTTAATAAGTGCCATAAATTATTTGTATTAAAAAACCCCTTTGTTGAAAGGGGAAAAGTATTTTATTCAATGACTGCAATTTTAATTTCGAAACCGACAGCTTTCAGCACATCGCTGTAAGTACTGGTATTAAGGAAGGATGGAACAATGATCTTTGCAACCGAATTTCTGTTTTTCATCAATCCGATGGCTTCATACAATCCAACTCCCAGAGCTGTTGCGTAATATGAGTCGCCGTAGCGGATTTTAGTTGGTCTTCCGTCAAAAGTATCTGCCGGCTCCCATTTTTTAGAAAGAATTGTTTTTTGCTCATCCAGTTCATGTTCAATAGTCCAGATGTAAACTGTAGAAACAGTCGTTGTACTGATAGAAACATCTTTTTCTCCCACTTCTGACAAATGGAAATAAAGTCCGCTCGGAGTCTGGTAGTACGTGTTTGGTCCCCAGGTTTCGGGCATCGTTTTTACAACCTCAATGTTGTTTCTAAGAATGTAGGCCTCAATATTTTTTGTTTCCTCTTTCTGAAGTTCGGAGTAAGTTTTGGTGTCGTTGCAGGCAGCAAACATAAGCAACGCAGCCACGATTGAGAAAATAAAGTTTATTTTTTTCATTTAGTAGGTTTGTGATTGTATCTTCAAATAAAATGCAAATATCCGATTTTGTTGTTAAATAAAAAAGTTAAATTTTAGTAATGCGCCGTTCAGTTGCTTTAGTCGGCAGAAAAAGTACTATTTACTTTCCACCACATAAATTATCGGTGAATAGGGAGGAATAATTTCTGTTCCCTTTGCACCGTATGCCAAAAAAGAAGGTACTAAAAAGCGGGCGGTTTCTCCTTTTTTCATCAATTTCAATCCTTCTTCCAATCCGGTGGTCACTTCCTTTTTCCCGAAGTTAATAGTCTTTTCGTTTTCCTGGAAAAGTAATTCGCCTCGAATAGTGTGTGTTTTATAACTAATCAATGCTGAAGAATCGTTTGTTAACGGCGGATTTTCGGTTGGCTTTTGGATAAAATACCAGATGCCGGAGTCGCTTTTTTTGTATACGACAGGCTGATTCGAAATGAAAGCTAAAATTGCACTATCCTCTTTTGCTATGACATCCTTATTATAATCTCTGAGATAAATTTCGGTCGAATCGGTCTTTTGCTCCTTATTTGAAGGATATTGTGCCGTAGGTTTATTACAGGAAAATAAAATTAGTAAAAGAAATAAGCCCCCTATCCTCCTAAAAGGGGAATAAATACGGCTATTCGGGAATTTTGCTAAAAGCATACAATTGCACTGAATTTGTTGATTTAAATATTTTTATCGGATTATATTCTGCTCTCTTAAATTCCCCCTTCAGGGGAGTAGGGGGCAAGCATTAACTTATCTGATGTTTGCTATACTGATTATATCGGCGAAAACTCCTGCGGCAGTCACACTTGCACCGGCTCCGTACCCTTTAATAATCATCGGAAACTCGTTGTAGCGCTGGGTTTTAATCAGCACGATGTTGTTGCTTCCCTGCAAGTCGTAAAACGGATGCATACTGTCAACTTCCTGCAATCCCACAGAGCATTTCCCCTCATCCATTTTGGCCACAAAACGCCAATGTTTGCTTTCTGAAGCAAGTTTTTTTCGTTTAGCTTCAAATTCGTCATCAATTTCAGGGATATTCTTCCAGAATTCCTCTATGTTTCCTTCAAAATATTTGTCAGGCACAAATAGATTTTTCACTACATCTTCCTGTTCCACCTGATATCCGGCTTCACGAGCCAGAATCACCAATTTGCGAATCACATCTTTTCCGCTCAGGTCGATCCGCGGATCGGGTTCAGAAAATCCGGCTTCCTTGGCCATTTTAATGGCTTTGCTCATTGGAATTTCTTCGTTTATGGTGTTGAAAATAAAATTCAGAGTACCGGAAAGAACCGCTTCCATTTTCAGGATATGGTCACCGCTGTTGGTCAGATTATTCATCGTATTGATAATTGGCAAACCGGCACCAACATTGGTTTCGAAGAGGAACTTAACACCACGTTGGCGGGAAGTTTCTTTCAGTTTTTCATATCTTTCAAATTCCGATGAGGCTGCAATTTTATTGGCTGTAACTACAGAAATATTGTTTTCGAGCAATGTTTGGTAGATTTCAGCTACTTCCTGGCTTGCCGTACAATCCACAAAAACAGGATTGTAAATATTCATTTTCAAAATCTCATTCAAAAATGCTTTGGTAGTTCCATTATCTCCTTCTGACTTCAGCTTTGCAACGCAATTATCCAAATTGATGCCGGAACGTAGAAACATCATTTTTGAGCTGGAAGCTATCCCTACAACGTTGATTTTCAGCCCGTTTTGTTCCATCAGTTTTTGACGCTGGGCTTTGATCTGGTTCAGTAGATTGCTGCCTACCGTTCCTACACCTACTACGAAGAGATTGAGCACTTTGTATTCCGAAAGGAAGAACGAATCATGGATTACGTTGAGGGCTTTGCGAAGTACCGAACGGTCTGTTACAAACGAAATATTAGTTTCGGAAGCTCCTTGTGCACAGGCAATTACGTTGATACCGTTTCTGCCCAGCGTACCGAAAAGTTTACCGGCAATACCTGGTGTTCTTTTCATGTTGTCGCCCACAATTGCTACAGTTACAAGGTCATCTTCCGATTCGATTTTATTGATTTCTCCCTGCTGGATTTCAGTCTGAAACTCTTCCTGAAGCACTTTTACGGCCAATTTGCTGTCTGCATTTTTTACACCGATAGAGGTAGTGTTTTCCGAAGATGCCTGCGAAACAAGGAACACACTGATGCCGTTTTTGGCAAGTGCGCGGAAAATCCGGTAGTTTACACCGATTACTCCTACCATGCCAAGTCCCTGAATGGTAATCAGCGATGTGTCGTTGATGGATGAAATCCCTTTAATGGCTTTTGAGCCATTTTGATTGGGGCTTTTTTCACTTGTAATAAATGTTCCTTTGGCTTCCGGATTGAATGTGTTTTTTATTTCAACAGGAATATTTTTATGATAAACAGGGAAAATCGTTGGTGGATATATCACCTTCGCACCGAAGTTGGAAAGCTCCATAGCTTCACTAAAACTTAATTTTTCAATCACATATGCTCCGCTGATGACTTTCGGATCGGCAGTCATAAACCCGTCTACGTCGGTCCAAATCTCAAGTTTTATGGCATCCAATGCAGACGCTATGATGGATGCTGTGTAATCAGAACCGCCTCTTCCAAGGTTGGTCGGAAAACCTGTGCTGACATCTGTAGAAATAAATCCTCCACATACGCAAACAGTTGGTGAGTCTAAAAACGTTTCTTTAATCAGCTTATTGGTTGTAGGGAAATCAACAATGTGCTTGTCAAACTGATTGATGGTTTTGACGAAGTTACGTGCATCAAAATGAACGGCATCCTTGATCAGATTGCTTACAATGATGGATGAAAAAACTTCACCGTAACTCAAAATAGTGTCTGAAATACGGGTAGAAATATCTTTTATAAGGAAAATTCCGCGAAGAATTTTTGATAAATCAGAAAATGGTTCTTGTATAAGATTGAGCGTATGTGCTTTTTTGTTTTTAGGGATGACTTCGTCAATCATTTGGTAATGGCGCGTCATCATCTGCTCGTATTCTGCCACATATTCTTCATTGCCTTGTGCGGCAAGTTTGGAGGTAGCAAGCAACTGGTCTGTAATTCCAGATAACGCAGAAACAACAACAATCACCGGTTCCTGCTGAGCCTCAACGATCTGCTTAACCTGAAGCATACCTGCGTTGGAGCCAACGGACGAGCCGCCAAATTTGATAACTTTCATTTTAATATATCCTGTTTAGTTCTAAACGGCAAAATTACTTATTTTTTGCCAATAAATTTACTGTTCGAAAGGTTTTTGTCTGAAAGTGTTGTATATTTCCAAAAATAGGCTTACTTTTGCAACGCTTTTTTAGGAAAGAAAAAATGGTCTCGTAGCTCAGCTGGATAGAGCAACAGCCTTCTAAGCTGTGGGTCGTGGGTTCGAATCCCGCCGGGATCACATCATAAATTGATAATCCCCTGTTAACCATGAGTTAACAGGGGAGTTTTTCTTTAAATTTTAAATATTGAAAGTTCTTTCCGATTTAGAAAAGAAAGTGGTAATTTTGTAGTTCAAAATGCTGGAAAAGTGGGACATAAAGTTGAAGAAAGAAGTATAACTCAAAATTGCTCAGAGTCAGAGCAGTAAGATGAGCTTCACAGATTGTATTTTTGAAATTGTGCTTTTAGAAAAAAAATAAAATTGAATTAAATCATTTATAATAAATCTTTAATTACAGAAATGAACACATTTAAAAGTTATCTGCTGATTTTATTCGTTGTGTTGTTTTCAGTTGGAACCATCACCTCAGTATCAGCAAAAGAAACCAAATCAAAATCCAAGTACTTGGTAAAAACAAAGGTTCCTAAACGTCCTGCCGGGCAAAAACATGTATTAGGATTGACTACTCCAAAAATGGAAAAAGTGCGTGTCGGTTTTATCGGTCTTGGAATGCGCGGACCCGGTGCCGTTGAACGTTTTACACAGATTCCGGGCGTAGAAATCAAGGCTCTTTGCGATCTGCATCCGGATAGAGTAGCGAAAGCTCAGAACATCCTGAAAAAATACGGACTTCCTGAAGCTGCGTCATACAGTGGAAGCTACGATGCCTGGAAAGAGCTCTGCAACCGCTCTGACATTGACTTGGTTTACATTGTGACCGACTGGAGTACGCATGCTCCGATGTCAATCTATGCCATGGAAAAAGGAAAACACGTAGCGGTAGAAGTACCGGGTGCCATGACCATGGATGAAATCTGGAAAGTTATCAATACGGCAGAAAAAACTCAGAAACATTGCATGATGCTCGAAAATTGTGTGTATGATAATTTTGAGTTGACAACTTTGAATATGATCCAAAAAGGGGTGTTTGGAGAAGTACTTTATGCAGAAGGTGCTTATATTCACCAGCTTGAAGCTTTTTGGGATGCCTACGAGAATGATTGGAGAATGAAATACAACCGTAAACAACGCGGTGATTTGTATCCAACGCACGGAATGGGACCTGCTTGCCAGGCATTGGACATTCACCGTGGCGACAAGATGAACGTATTGGTTTCCATGGACAGCAAAGCTGTAAGCATTCCTAATTTTCTTGAAAAGAAATTCAATGAAAAAGTAGCCGATTTTCAGAACGGTCAGAATACCATGACATTTATCCGTACCGAAAAAGGAAAAACCATTCATATCCAGCACGATGTAGCTACTCCAAGACCTTATTCTCGTATGTACAATGTTGCCGGAACTAACGGTTATGCAAGTAAATATCCACGTCAGGGATATGCCCTTCAGGGAAATACGTTGGAAAATGCGGCTCCCGATTTGTTCAAACTGGATGCCCACAGCTTTATGCCGGATGAAGCAAGAAGGAACTTAATGGAAAAATACAAAAGCCCAATATTGACTGAAGAAATGCAGGAAACAGCTAACAAACTGGGTGCAATAGCCCACGGCGGGATGGACTTTATCATGGATTACCGTCTTATTTACTGCCTGCGCAAAGGACTTCCTCTCGATATGGACGTATATGACCTGGCAGAATGGAGCTGCCTTGTTCCTCTTTCAAAAATTTCTTTGGAGAATGGGTATGCACCTGTAGAAGTGCCGGATTTTACACGCGGACACTGGAATGATATTCAAGGATACCGTCAGGCCTTAGCCAAATAAATTGGAAAATATAGAACTAAAACAAAAGCGACGATTATGATCTTAATTGTCGCTTTTGTTTTTTCAAGAAAACATTTTTTGTCAATTAAATTCAACTTACAATTTATCCTCAACTATATCTTGTTTCATAAACTGTAATATTGTAATTTTACACTCTGATTTTCAATAAAAACACTGAATTATGAATTTCACCAATGACCAGATAGACCTGGAACTCCTTCCTAAAACAGATGATATCCAGTATGTTCCCGTTGAAGAAAAATACAAAAAGGTGCTGTACGGTGAGTACATTCTTCTGTGGGGAATTCCTCTGCTGGTTTCAATTGCAGCAGCTATATTTATTCCTGAACAAAGAGTTATTCTGCTGACAGCAGCGTTGTTTTTTCTGATTCTAATGTTTGTGATGTTGTTTTCGGTTAATCGGATTTACAATTTTCTGGGTTATGCACTTCGTGAAAATGATGTCTGCCTGCGGAGAGGATTGTTTTTCAGAAAATACATCATCGTTCCGTTTAACCGCATTCAGCACATTACAGTTGAGCAAGGCGTGCTTTCCAGGGCTTTCGGATTGGCATCTTTTGAGGTGTTCTCAGCTGCAGGAAATGAAAATAATTTTGTGCTGAAAGGAATTTCCAGAGAGCGTGCTGACGAAATAAAACAGTTTATTCTTCAGAAAATAAAAACAGATGACACAAACTGATTTTACCCGAGAAAATAAACTGCCACTTTCGGCTGTTTTCTACCTGATTATAGTCAGCATGAAAAGAGCCGTGAAAGAACTTTGGGGATTGATAGGTATTGCTGTTTTATCGAAAAATATTGCCCTGGGCTTGTTTTGGCGGATAATATTTATTCTGATCGGAATTGTGTTTTTTGGTTTACTGAGAGGCGTGTTGATGTATTTGAATTTTTCCTATAAGGTGCAAGACGATGAATTAATTGTAAAAAAAGGTGCTTTTAAGAAAACGACTTTGAGCATTCCGCTTCATAAAATTCAAAATATCAGCAACACGCAGGGATTTTGGCTGCAAATTCTGGATATTACTACCATGAGCGTGGATACAGCCGGATCCAACAAGAATGAATTAGAGATTTTTCTTGATTTAGAAACTTCCGATCAACTGAAAGAATTTTTGATTCAATCTCGTGTGAAAACTCAACTGATCAATGCTGATGATGAAGCAGTTATGCAAATAGAAACAGCTGAAGATCAGGAATTAAGACATCATTATCAGTACGATACCCGTCAACTTCTATTGGCTGCGATCAGTCGGAATCACCTGAAAGGGATAAGCATTATGTTAGCTGTATTTTTCACGTTTTTCAATCAATTAAGCGAAAGCATACAGCAAAATCTGCTTGAAATCACCTGGTCATTTGTACCGGATGGAGCAACGTTCATGTTCTGGGCTACTGTTTTTGTGCTGATTTTGATAGTGAGCGTTTTGATAAATATTGTGCATACCTGCATGAAATATTACAACCTTAATGTGAAATTATTCGAAAATAATATAGCTTACAACGCCGGACTGGTCAAACAAATACAGCAGTTGATCAACCTGGATAAAATTCAGGTCATTGAGGAAACAAGGAATGTTTTTGAAAAATTGCTGAAAACTTCCAGCTTGAAAATTCATCAGTTTCTAAGTTTTGGCGAAAAATCCAAAAATGAGGTGCAGATTTTTATGCCGGGTTTTCAAAAAAGCACGGAATTAACCAATAATATCTATCATGGATTAACTTCAGATAATTTCTCTGAAATTCATTCAAAGAAGAATTTTTTTTTCAGAAACCTCTATTTTTATTCGTCATATCCTGTTATCATATTTTCGGCCCTGGCATTTTATGATATCAAATTCCTTTTTTTAATTCCTTTTTTGTTGGTATTTACAGGAGTGGCAGCCTGGCTGCGATACCAAAAAAGTAAAGCCGAAATCGGTAATCAATATCTTCGCGTTAAAGCCGGAGTTTTTGGCAATAAAATCAGTACGCTGAAAATCAGGAATATTCAAAGCGTAAAACTTCGTCAATCCATTTTTCAGGAACAAAGTAAAACAGCATCCTTATCGATTTCTACACGCTGGGATAGTTTGAGAATCCCATTTATTGATGAGAATGAAGCGAAGAAAATACTTGATTATTTGTTATACAAAATTGAAAGTTAACGAATAATATTTTAGATAAAAAGATTTAATGCTAAAAAGATATATACTTTAAGAAAAGAATTATAAATTTGTAATCCAATAGAAATATTTTCAAAAAAGAAACTTTACAAAATTCGCAATTAACACAAAAAATTTTAGATATATTCGACTATAAAAATATCAACTTTAATTTATGAAAGCATTAGTAAAATCAAAAGCTGAGAAGGGCATCTGGATGGAAGACGTTCCTGTTCCTGCAGTCGGAATCAACGACGTCCTGATTAAAATAAAAAAGACCTCCATCTGCGGTACCGACCTGCACATATACAAGTGGGACGACTGGGCCCGTAAGACCATCAACGTTCCGATGACCATTGGGCACGAGTACGTGGGTGTGGTGGTAGAAAAGGGCGCCGGTGTGCAGAATGTGAAAATCGGTGACCGTGTAACAGGCGAAGGACACATTGCCTGCGGACACTGCCGCAACTGTCGGAGAGGAAAACTTCATGTCTGTGAAAACACCGTCGGAATAGGCGTGAACCGCGACGGAGCATTCGCTGAGTACCTTTCACTTCCAGCTGCAAACGTCGTTCATCTGGACAATCGCATCCCCGACGAAATTGCCTCTATTATGGACCCGTTCGGAAATGCAACGCATACGGCGTTATCTTTTCCGCTGATAGGTGAGGACGTGCTCATTACAGGCGCAGGCCTGATTGGTACGATGGCTACCGGAATCTGCCGTTTTGCTGGAGCAAGGCACATTGTGGTGAGCGATTTCAGCGACTACCGGCTGGCAATCGCCAGGAAAATGGGCGCAACAGTCACAGTAAATCCCTCGAAGGGTGAAACTATACCTGAAGCTATGAAACAGCTCAAGATGCGCGGCTTCGACGTCGGTCTGGAGATGTCAGGAGCACCCGCCGCCTTCAGAGACATGATCGACAATATGTACAATGGATCAAAAATCTCACTTTTAGGCATCCTTCCCAATAATACCACCGTCGATTGGAACGAAATCATCTTCAAAGCGTTGACACTTAAAGGTATCTATGGGCGCGAGATGTGGGAGACGTGGTACCAGATGGAGCAGATGCTCATCACGGGCTTCGACCTCACTCCGGTGATTACGCACCGCCTCAGTATTGACGAATTCCAGCAGGGCTTCGAAATCATGGAAAGCGGTCTGTGCGGAAAAGTGATCCTGAGCTGGGATTAATGATTTTACATCCTTATCCAAAATTAATAAAAAATACTCCTGAATAATAAGGAGTATTTTTTTTTTTTTTATTTTTTTGTTTACTGGAGTTTTATTTACTGTAAATATCCAGATAAAATGTAGTTTGGAACAGAAATTGATACAGCATATTAGAAAGAACTAATTTATCTAAGATAAATTGTTTTTTTTTGTATAAGATGTTATGAATGAAAATTTTGAATCCATTACTGACTTTTGCGAAAATGTCCTAAGCTTGTAAGTCTTCAAAAAATTATAAATACAAATTAAATGGAAGTCTTAGAAATTGATTACAATGGTTTGCCCATATGTCATCATTGTAGCAAAAATTACGCTGAGAAAGATTTTGAAAGTACACATACGCTTTATAAAGTTGTGAAAAATGCTCATGCAAAATCAGGATTTTCGGTATTGGAAATTGGCGTAAAAGTCCCTTCATGCAGGCGGTGCAGCAAGTTACCGCTGAAAGGTCTTTTCACTTTTGGAATTCCTGTTTTTCTTGTGTCTTTTTATGTCTTTTACAGCATGATTTTTTATCAAAATGGTGTCAATACAATTTTTGATGTAAATAATTCCGAATTTTTGAAATTTATTTTTTCGTTTCTCCCAAGCCTTTTGATAGGTTTTATCGCCTTTCGAATAGTAAATAAAATAATTACCAGGCAATTTTACGGTTATATCCGTCCAAAGTCCCAGTTTCATCTTTACCACGTAATCATGGATTTGAAAAACAGGGGATGGCTGGTGAAAAAACCTGATGTGGATAAATTGAATGCAAAATTAGTTAAGGGCGATTTAGGGCTTCCGATAGATTTGATTGAAAAAAGCAAATCCATAGTTAAACTGTAATCTAATTGTTGTTTTTTTGAAATAAAAAAAGTTTATTGATTCAATTTCAATAAACTTTTTCTGTTTTTAGTATTGAGCATTATTTAATGCGCCAATAAATATCCTTTAGCCTTTTCTAACGTAAGTCTGTCCCGGAGGTTATGAAGCTCTTTCTCGTTTTTTTCAGCCAAATTGTTTTTCTCTCCAGGATCGTTTTTCAAATTATAGAGTTGCTCTTTTGGAGAACTTCCCAACTCGATATTTGTGTTTGGATTGTATGCAGGGTAACTGCTGGGCTCAATGTATTTCCAGCCTTCTACATTTTGGATGGCAAGCTTATTAAACTGATTCTGTTGAATGATCCATTCTCTTCCTTTTTTTGATTTACCGATAAGCAGATCTGAAAAATCCTGGCTGTCTTGAGCAGTTGCAAGCGGAATTTGTGCTCCAATGATTTTTGCAAGTGACGCTAAAATATCAATTTGTGAAATAAGTTGTCCGGATGTGGCTGTTTTTTTGATTTTATCACCCCAGCTAACGATGAACGGAACACGTGTCCCAGCTTCAAATGAAGAATATTTCCCTCCTCTGAAACTGGCTGAAGGTGCATGGTTCCCAAGCAGTTCTACTGCCCGATCTTTATATCCGTCGTCAATCACCGGACCGTTGTCACTGGTGAGGATAATCAGTGTGTTTTCAGCAATTCCAAGTTCTTCAAGCGTTTTCAGAATCTCGCCAACGCTCCAGTCAAATGAAAGAATAGCATCTCCGCGTAATCCCATTCCACTTTTCCCTTTGAAACGGTCGTGCGGCATTCGGGGAACATGAATGTCGTTGGTGCCGAAATAGAGGAAAAATGGGTTGTCTTTGTTTTTTTGGATAAATTGAACGGCTTTATTTGTAATATCATCAGCAATATTTTCATCGTGCCAGCGTGCAGACATACCGCCTTTCATAAACCCGATACGCGGAATGCTGTCCACGATGCTCATGTTGTGTCCATCAGATGGATGCAGGCGGAGCATTTCAGGATTATTTTTTCCAGTAGGTTCACCGGGGAAATTTTGAGTGTAACTTACATGAATGGAGTCACTCAGATCAAGATTCACAACTTTCCCGTTTTCAATATATACGCAAGGAACACGGTCAGATGTGGCAGCCATGATGAATGAATAATCAAATCCGATATCTTTCAGTCCGGGAGTTATTTCGCCGTTCCAGTTTTGCTTTCCTGCCTCATTCCCCAGTCCCAGATGCCATTTTCCCACTGCGCCAGTGATGTAGTTCGCAGATTTGAACATATCGCCCATGGTGTATTGTTCGGGTTTGATGATCATGGCAGCATCTCCTGCTGCAATTCCTGTCCCTTCCAGACGCCAGGGGTAAGATCCGGTAAACAAACCGAAGCGTGAAGGCGTGCTGGTTGCAGATGTGCTGTATGCGTTGGAAAAGCGGATGCCGTTATCGGCTAATTTCTTAACATTGGGAGTTTTTACCGTTTCCAGGCTTGTAAGCCACTCAATATCGCCATATCCGATATCATCAGCTACGATGAGAACTACGTTTGGTAGAACAGGTTCCTTATCACAAGATACTGCCAGCGGAGCAAAAGCAAGCACAGCTATGGAGATTTTTGTTTGGGTTTTCATAATTTGATTGAGTAATATAGTACATTAATAATCTATCAGCTTAAATATCAACAGGCATTGAACCCATTTTAGTGACTCGCCATCTTATTTACAATGGAAATTCATTTCTAATCGGGTCATCGTACTTCTTTTGCAATTTCCAAAGCTGTTTTTTTAGCGCATGAATCGTTTTTTTCCGGCTCGGGTCGTCTATCAGATTATTCATTTCCGTAGGATCGTTTTTCAGATCGTAAAGCTCCCATGCATCGATGTCGTCGTAGAAATGAATCAGCTTATAGCGTTCGTTTCGGATTCCATAGTGCCTTCTCACCGCATGTTCTCCGGGATATTCATAGAAATGGTAGTAAAGCGACTTACGCCAGTTTTTCGGATGCTTTCCTTTCAGAAGAGGCAAATAGGAAATACCTTGAATGTCTTCGGGGATTTTCACACGTGCAACTTCCAGAAAAGTAGGAGCGTGGTCTATGTTCTGAACAAATTCATTAATTTCTCCTTTAGCATTAAATCGCTCCGGCATACGCACAATCATAGGTGTGCTGAATGATTCTTCGTACATGAAACGTTTGTCATACCAGCCGTGCTCGCCCATATAAAACCCCTGGTCTGAGGTATATACGATAATGGTGTTTTCCAGCAAGTCATGTTCTTTCAAGTACTGCATCAACCGTCCGATATTATCGTCCATTGATTTTGCAGTTTTTAGATAATCCTTAATGTAGCGTTGATATTTCCACTCGGTCAGTTCTTTTCCGGAAAGTTTTTTCTCATTAATTTCACGCTGTACAGGGTTGTACACGCTGTCCCAAATGGCTTTTTCAAGTTTATTCATCCTGTTGTAGCCACCGAAATCATGTATTGCAGCTGTGCCGTCAGGACTTTTTACTTTCAGATCATATTCCCAAGAAAAATGTGTTGAAATCGTCATTTCTTGTGCGGCGGCAGCATTCCTCCCTTTATAATCATCGTGAAAATTTTCCGGCAACAGATATTCTTTCCCTTCAAAAGCCATCAGATCTGCATACACATTTCCCATAAAGTTGCGGTGGACTGCCTTGTGATGTACAAAGAGACAAAATGGTTTACCCGCATCCCTGTGTTCGAGCCAATCAATGCTTTTGTCAGTAATCAAATCGGTAACATAACGTCCCGGATAAGTGCTTCTGGAGTCTTTGGTGTACATTACAGGAGAATAATAGTCACCTTGACCGGGCAGTATATCCCAGTAATCAAATCCGGTAGGGTCAGAAGAAAGGTGCCATTTTCCCACTATTGCCGTTTGGTATCCTGCTTGTTGGAGTAATTTTGGCATGGTTTGCTGTGTGCCGTCAAACCGATTGCTGTTATTCATAAAACCATTTTTGTGGCTGTGTTTTCCGGTCAGCATACAAGCTCTGCTGGGTCCCGAAATGGAATTGGCTACATAGCTGTTATTGAAAATCAGACCTTCTTCTGCAATTTTATCGATGTTGGGAGTAGTGAGTCCGTAGCGGTCAGAATAAGCACTGATAGCCTGCCGTGTGTGGTCGTCAGACATGATGTAGATGATGTTGAGCGGTTTCTCAATCGACTGATTATATTCTTTGGCAGTGGAGCATGATACAATTAAAATGCTGCTTCCAAATGTAGCCAACACCAACTGTGATTTTTTATGCAGAATGACCATAATATTTTTTGTGGAAAAAATTTGATACAAAATTATTTCATTTACTACAATTGAACGGATAAAAGAATACGAATTTAATCAAATATTGTTCAGAAGTCTCAATTTTTCGAAAATTTATTTCAAACATTCAGGAACTTTTTATTGTTAGTTCAAAAATGCTAATCTCAAATTATTTCTGATATGAGAATTCAATTTACAGATTTCGAACATTATTTCTCTCAGTTTTCACCGGAAATCGTTGAAAAACTGGCCTCTATCCGCAGTTTGGTTCACGAAACCGTGCCCGAAGCTGAAGAAGTTATCAGCTATGATATGCCTGCATTCAAGTACAGGAAACGAATCTTGATCTATTTTGCCGCTTTCAAAAAGCACATCGGATTTTATGCGCTTCCCTCCGGAAAAGATGCATTTCTGGATCGGCTTTCGGAGTACAAAACCAGCAAAGGAACCGTGCAATTTCCACACGACAAACCGCTTCCGCTCGATTTGATCCGGGAAATGGTCGTTTACAGAATGAATGAATTGGATTTGAAATCGAATAAAAAATAGCTGAATTCCTTTTTTTTGAAATAAATTGTTGGTATTTTTGTTAAAACTATAACAAATTACAAAATTAAATATACGATGACACAAAAAATTAAAGTACAAAATCCCGTAGTAGAGCTGGACGGCGATGAAATGACGCGGATAATCTGGTCATTTATCAAAGAACAGCTGATTCTTCCTTATCTCGATTTGGATATAAAATATTATGATTTGAGCATTCAAAGCCGAGATGAAACCAACGATCAGATTACGATTGACGCGGCCGAGGCGATTAAAAAATACAACGTGGGAATCAAATGTGCCACCATCACTCCTGACGAAGCACGTGTGGAGGAATTCGGATTGAAGCACATGTGGAAATCTCCGAATGGCACCATTCGTAACATCGTGGGTGGAACCGTGTTTCGCGAACCGATTATTTGCAGTAACATTCCCCGATACGTTCAGGGATGGACTCAGCCGATCATCATCGGACGTCATGCTTTCGGTGATCAATACCGGGCTACGGATAAAGTGATTACCGGCAAAGGAAAACTGAAACTGACTTTTACCGATGAAAACGGCGAAGAGCAATCGTGGGAAGTGTACGATTTCAAAGGCGGTGGCGTAGCCATGGCGATGTACAATACGGATGAGTCAATTTACGGATTTGCACGTTCTTCTTTCCAAATGGCATTGACCAAAAAATATCCGCTGTATCTTTCTACAAAAAACACGATTCTGAAAGCTTACGACGGCCGTTTCAAAGATATTTTTGCCGAAGTGTATGAGGCAGAATTCAAAGAAAAATTTGAGGAAGCCGGTATCATTTACGAGCACCGCCTGATCGACGATATGGTAGCTTCAGCCATGAAATGGAACGGTGGATTTGTGTGGGCTTGTAAAAACTACGACGGTGATGTACAGTCTGATACGGTTGCTCAGGGTTTCGGATCGTTAGGTTTGATGTCGTCTGTGCTGGTGACGCCTGACGGAAAAACCGTGGAAGCTGAGGCGGCACATGGAACTGTTACCCGTCATTACCGTCAGCATCAGCAAGGTAAGGAGACCTCCACCAATCCGATTGCTTCTATTTTCGCCTGGACACAAGGACTTATGCATCGTGGAAAATTGGATGGAAATCAGGAATTGATTGATTTTTGCGAAAAATTGGAACAGGTGTGCGTAGAAACAGTGGAATCCGGCAAAATGACAAAAGACCTTGCCATTTTAGTTCATGGTGAAGACATTAAGCGAGATGACTACCTGAATACGCAGGAATTCTTGGGAGCAATCAAAGAAAATCTGGATGAGAAATTAAACAGGTAATATTAAGTTAAGAGCATTGAGTTCTGAGTTCCGAGTTCCGACTTGGAACTCGTAACTCGAAACTCGTATCTATCTTCTCTTCCTCCAAACAGTAACTTGCGAGAGTCGCACTTCCGTGGTTCTCGAAGATTTTTTCAAATAAGAATTCAAGTCGATCGGATCACCTTGTAAATCAAAGTTTTTATTCAAAATCAACTTGATTCCATCCAGCGAAGTAACCGGTTCACCATCCTGCTTGAATCCGCCGGGCCAGTTTTCACGTTTTGTGCGTGCTTCGTTCCATTCGTATGTGGAGGCGATAAAGAGCAGTCCGTTTTCGTTGAGCCGTTCATGTATTTGTTCCAAAAATGCCTTCGGATTATGCAGTTCTTCCAGCAGATTTGGTACAATTATCACATCATATCCCGTAAAATTAGGTTTCAGATTCATGGCATCGGCCTGCATAAAAAGGATGTTGTCCTTTCCTTTTTCAAGTCCGAAATCCGACAACACTACATCGCGGTAGAAAACCAGTTCACCTTCGTCTTTTATTGTGTAGCGCATAAATCCCTGCTCCTGCAACTGAATCGGCATGCGTATCATCCTCGCAGTGAAGTCAATTGCTGTAATGTCATTATAATACTGAGCCAGCTCAAAGGCCAGGCGTCCTGTGTCTGCGTTCAGATCGAGGATGCGTAATTCCGGATTTTCTCCGGCAATATCGGTGATGATTTTAATCAGAACTTTTGAGAATTTTGGGTAAATGGTGAAATTATCACCCCAATTTGTTTCGCAGGATAGCGTTACTTCTTCGTCTGTTTCGTAATCGGCTTGCTGGATTTTCAGCGGAACATCTGATTCTACTAAACGGAATCCGGCATGCTGGTAAAAATGCCTGCGAAATGCGTACCGTGAGTGATACGTAGCTTCATTTCCGGTCGAAATCCACGATCCTCCTTTGATCAGATTGTGTTTTCCGTCAAAGGTAGGAGTAGAAAAATCATCGTACATCGGATGTACTTTGAAGCCTGAAAAACCTGTGATAGGTGTTTCAGTCCACTGCCAGACATTACCTGCTATGTCGCAGAAATCACCATGCTGAAATTTATCGACAGGGCAGGGCGAGGTGTAATATTCCAGATTGATATTTCCGGGAGCTCCGTTCCAGTCCACCACATCCTTCATCCCAGCCACCTCAAAGAGCCTGTACCATTCAGCTTCGGTAGGAAGCCGGTAGGTTTTACCGGTCTGTTTGCTTTTCCAGTTGGCAAAGGCTTTTGCTTCCAGATAATTCACTTCAGCCGGCCAATTCCAAGGCATCGGGATTTCTTCTGCTACTAATCTCAACGAGTATTCCTCGCCGTTTTTTCTCCAAAACAACGGCATTTCAGCTTGTTTAAAATTCCGCCAGTTCCAACCTTCCTCTGTCCAAAATTCCTCATTTCTATATCCGCCGTCTTTGATAAATTCTAAGTATTCTTCATTGGAAACCAAATATTTTGATGCTCTGAAATCTTCTACCTTTTCGTCGTGCCTGCCGTATTCGTTGTCCCAGCCATAGAAAGGATGATTTTCGGGTTTGCCAAGTTTCATCAAAGCACCTTTCACTTCTAAAAGCTCATTTTCGGGCGCTTTCCCGGATTCTGTACATCGGTTGCCGAATTTCCCGCTCACCACTTCATCCAGCGGAAGCTGACGAATCAGCACCGAAGAAGTTTCCAGGTGAATACGTTCGTGCTCAATACCCATCATGATTATCCAAAACGGATTGATCCAATCAATGGGAAGTGTAAGAGGAATATTATCAATCAGGCTCAGAATTAGCTCCTTAGCCTTGTTGCGGTATTCCCTAACTGCCGGGACGGAAGGCCAGTTGTAATGGTTGTTGTCCAGATCGTCCCAGCTCATTTCGTCTACGCCTATGGCAAAAATAGATTCAAATTCAGGATTAATCCGCTTGTCGATGATTTTTGAAAGTATCAGTTTGTTGATAAAAAACACAGCTGTGTGCCCCAAATAGAACAAAATTACGTGTCGGAGCGGGTCGCCACGATGATAAAAAACCGCATCCGATTTCAGTTGCGAGTAAAGTTTTTCGTGGACATCCCAGGTTTTTAAAAAATACTCACGAATTTCCCGGCGTTTTTCCTCAGCGTCACCGTGCTGTAGATCAATTGTTTTAGCAATAAATTCTTTCATGACAATCCAATTTTTTGTACAAATACAGTTTTTTCATTTCAAATGAAGTCTGTTCGTTTTTATATTTGGTTTGATAAATTGTAATTCCAGTCTCTTTAAAACCGAATTTTTTATACAAGGAAACAGCCGAAATGTTTTCATCCCAAACTCTCAATGTAAGAGTGTTATAGCTTTTTTTAACTGCTGTTTCCTCTATTTTTTCCAATAATTTTTTGGCAATTCCCCGACCTCTAAACGGCTTATCTACCAATACCTCGGCAATGTATAGCGATTTTTTCCAATCAAAACCGATACATTCCTCTGAAGGAAATTCGGGGTTTTTTTCAAGTGGATAAGCAAACAACATTCCTGCAATCTGATTTTCCGATTTAGCTATGAAGCCGAAACCTGTTTCGAAGAGTTTAATCAGCGTGTCTGAAACCTCCTTTTTAGAGATGAATTGAGCATGCTCACCTTGCGTGAAAGCCGATAGATAAATGCGTTCAAGCTCGTTTTGATTTGCGGAGAAATTGTTAATATTTATCGCTTCCTGTTCAATCATGGTTTCTTTTTCCTTAAATATTAAACAAGTTTTCAATTTTATAGTTCAATTCTAAGTTTAATAATAATGCTTTTTTCAAAAAATGAAATTGTTTTGTATCTGAATATTAGCAGTATATAATCTTTTATAATTGAGCTATTTGTAATTTATTTAGAACGTATATAAATTGACTAAATATGTTTTAAAGCAGGAATTTAACGAATATTAATTAAAGAATTATTTCTATATTTGCACGTGTCAAAGAATTTTCAGCGAACTTCATTATCCAAAGAATAAAAATATCGGAACTTATGGGCTTAAAAAAAATCATAAACAGGGTATTGCCAACTCGCGGATGGAAGATTTTTGCCGTTATTACGTTGGGAGTTATCTGCGGGCTGGGTATTTTCACGGTGTATGCGTCGCGCGCTTGGAGTTACGCTTCCAATGATCCTGCCACCTGCGTAAACTGCCACGTGATGGGTCCTTACTACGCTACCTGGCAACATAGTTCTCACTCCCGAAACACAGTCTGCAACGATTGTCATGTGCCGCAGGACAATATTTTCCGTGAATATTATTTTCATGCCAAAGACGGACTTCGCCACGCCACGGTATTTACGCTTGGGATGGAGCCTCAGGCACCGCAAGCCATTCCTGCGAGCCAGGAAGTGATTATGGAGAATTGTATCCGTTGTCATACTCAACTGAACACCGAATTTGTTAAAACCGGTACTCAGACTTTCAAAATGATTCAGAAAAGCAACGGAAAAGCTTGCTGGGACTGCCACAGAGACGTCCCTCATGGTGGGAAAAACAGCCTTTCGTCAACTCCCAATGCTTTGGTTCCTTACCCAACTTCGGAAGTGCCCGAATGGTTGAAAAAAGTGATCAAAGAGCCCAAAAAAGAAAATTAAAACTTATCAGAGATCAATACTCAGAACTAATATTGTACTAATTATCAGAAATTAGCTATGGAAAAAAAATTAAAATCTTGGCAGGGCTGGTTGCTATTTATCGTAGCAATGCTCGTCGTATTTGGTTTGGGAATGTTTGCTTCATCGGTTCTCAACCGTCGTGCCGAAATTGCAAGCGTATTTAACAACAAAAAAGTCACCATCCATGGAATAGAAAGTCGTAACGAAGCATTTGCCGACAACTATCCCCGCGAATATCAAACCTGGCTTCAAACCCTGGATACTACTTTTGTAAGCCAATACAATAGTAGTCAGGCAGTTGATGTGCTGGCGGAACGTCCGAATATGGTTATTCTCTGGGCAGGATATGCTTTTTCAAAAGATTACACCACGCCACGCGGACATAATTACGCAGTGACTGACGTAACCCGAACACTCCGCACCGGAGCACCCATGCACGATCACGACGGCCCTCAGCCGGCTACCTGCTGGACTTGTAAAAGCCCGGATGTTCCACGCATGATGGGAGTATTGGGTGTAGATAGTTTTTACATTAAAAAATGGGGTGCTATGGGACCTAAAATCGTAAATTCGATTGGTTGTGCAGACTGCCACGAACCTGAAAACATGAATCTGCACATCAGCCGTCCGGCTTTGCGCGAAGCGTTTGAGCGTCAGGGAAGAGACATTGCTCAGGCTACGCATCAGGAAATGCGTTCGTTGGTTTGCGCACAGTGCCACGTAGAATATTATTTCAAAGGCGATGGGAAATACCTTACTTACCCCTGGGACAAAGGTATGACTATGGAAGATATGGAGAAATATTACGACGAGGTACAATTTACTGACTATGTACATACACTTAGTAAAGCTCCGATTCTGAAAGCTCAACACCCGGATTATGAGATTGCACAGTTGGGAATCCACGGTCAGCGCGGAGTTTCGTGTGCCGATTGCCACATGCCTTACAAAAGCGAAGGAGGCGTTAAATTCAGTGACCACCACATCCAGAGTCCACTGGCAAAAATTGACCGCACGTGTCTGGTTTGTCACCGAGAAAGCGAAGAAACTTTGCGTAACAATGTTTATGAGCGTCAGGCAAAAGTATTTGAAACTCGTGACCGCCTGGAAGATGAATTGGCAAAAGCTCATATCGAAGCAAAATTTGCCTGGGAAAAAGGAGCTTCGGAAGCTCAGATGAAACCGGTTCTGGATTTAATCCGTCAGGCACAATGGCGCTGGGATTTCGGTGTAGCATCACACGGAGCCTCTTTCCACGCACCACAGGAAGTCCAGCGAATGCTGAGCCACGGACTGGACAGAGCACTGCAAGCCCGCCTGGTAAACACGAAAGTTCTTGCAAAATTAGGCTTCACAGGCGATGTGCCGATGCCTGACATTTCTTCCAAAGCAAAAGCTCAGAAATACATTGGTCTGGATATCCCTGCCGAAGAAAGTGCAAAACATAAATTTATGCAGGAAATTGTTCCTCAATGGCTTCAAAAAGCAAAAGCAGAAGGAAAAATTATTGCTGCGAAATAAAATATGCCCCTCAATCCCCTGAAGGGGAAATCAAAAATGATATTATTTAAATATTGATATAATTAGATAAAGCAGAAAGCCCCTCTAATTCCCCCTTTTGGGGGCGGGGGGCTTGTTTTATGGTATGTGGAAACACCCTTGGACATATAAAGAAGGCTTTGCTATCAGCATCGGACTGGTGCTGACAGGAATTTTATTACAATTAAGTGTTGGATCATTCAGCACCGATTTTCTGAAATTTCCGGTCAATACGTTTGTCGGAATCATTTATCTGCTGATAGTGACTATTCTTTTCATCCAATCAAAGAGTAACCGGGTTATCCGCTGGTTTTCCGGAATGGAAGCGAGCATCACTTCCATTGCTGTGTTTTTGGCACTCGTGCTTGTCATGGGGCTTACGCGCCAGTCGGCAGGAACAGATAGTTCAGGTTTGCTTGGAGTTCTTGGATTCAGGAACATGCTTTCTGCTTGGCCTTTTGTGCTTGTTTTTGTTTATATGATTACTGTGCTTGGATTGGTTACAATACGTCGGTTGAAACATTTTCGCTGGAAAAAAGACATTCCGTTTGTGCTTAATCACGTCGGGTTGTTTCTCACGCTTCTCGCTGCGGTGCTTGGAAGTGCCGATATGGACCGCTATCAGATGGTTGTAGGACGTGATGCACCTGAATGGCGTGCTACCGATGAGGATGGAAAAATGGTGGAAATGGACATGGCTATAGAACTGAATAATTTTACCATCGATGAATATCCGCCCAAACTAATGATAATTGACAACAAAAGCGGGAAAACACTGCCCGAAAAACAACCTGTAAGTATATTGATAGATAAAGAACATATGTCGGGGAAGTTATTGGATTGGGAAATTACGGCATCTCGAATTATTGAAAGCGCCGCTCCAATGATTGGAAAAGACAGCGTACATTTCGTGGAATTTCATTCCGAAGGAGCAGCAGCGGCAGTATTTGTAACTGCAAAAAACCAAAAAAATGGTTTGTCCACTACAGGCTGGGTAAGCAGTGGTAGTTATCTGTATCCGTATCATGCGTTGAAACTGGATGAGTGGATGAGTATAGTCATGCCGGAACGTGAACCGAAACGATTCGCATCAGATGTGAATGTATATACAAAGGATGGTCAGAATGTAAATTCAGTCATAGAAGTGAATAAACCGTTGAAGGTAAACGGATGGAAAATCTACCAGATCAGCTATGATGAGCGGATGGGGAAATGGAGCCATACCAGCGTATTTGAATTGATAAAAGATCCCTGGATAGGGTGGGTGTACGCAGGGATTACAATGATGATATTAGGAGCAATCGGATTATTTATTTTCGGCAAATCACCTCAGGCTCCAAAAGAAGAACAGACATATTAAATAATATTGTAAACTATTTTTCTCTATAATCTACTAATTATTACAAATATAAATTGTGGATTTAATCATAACAGCGCTGCAAAATATTTGAAGTTAATTTTATTGCAAAATATTTGTAACTATTAGATTGGAACACTTTGAAATTTTATAAACTGAAAAAAAATGAAATTACAAAGCCTTTTATTTATTTTATTTTTCAGTATTTCACTCTCAGTTTTAAGCCAAAACAAGAATGAACATAATCCATATCTTTTTGAAACATTTCAAGAAGGTATAGTTAAATATAAGGATGGACGAAATTTTGCTGTACCCTTGAATTTTGATTTTTCGATTGGAAAATATGTTTTTATTGATAAAGCTGATGGCTTAGAAAAAGAGTTTACCTCTCCGGATGCAATAGCATTGATGCAAATAGAATCAAGAATATTTCTTTATTCTTCCGGGAAAGCTACCGAAGTTATTCAGAACGAACCCAGATTCTATGTTTTATATATCGGACTGAAAAGGAAAGCTCCATCCAAAACGTCTTATGGAGGTACAACTCAAACTGCGTCTGTGGATACTTATAAAGGATTGACAGGCAAAGGAATTATCAGTGGTAAGCAGGCGAACGAACGCATACTGGTTAATGTAAATAAATCATATGAAGTACAGGTAGGAAGTAAATATAGGAATTTTTACAATAAAAGAAGCTTTTTGAAGATTTTTCCCAAAAACAAAAGAGCTGCACTAGAAAATTATATAACCAGCCAAAGTATAGATTTTAACTCTGTCAGTCAGGTTCATAACCTATATCAGTATTCAATATCTCATTGATGTTTTTAACATTTATTTAAATATAGAAAACGGATAAATTTATCCGTTTTTTTGTTTTGTTTTATTGTTAAATAATTCAATATTTCTGGATTTTAGGTTGGAAAAAAATCTTACCTATTTAGAATATGTTAATTAGAATGCTATATTATTGATGTTCTCATCTTTATTTAAATTGCTATCACTATTATTTATAGTGTGTGCGCACACACTTTATATCTGAAAAAAATCTACATCAATACCGTAAAAATTTCTGTTAAGTAAGTATTATAAATTGTAAAATATAGTTATCTTTGTATCGCTTAAAAAAAACTATAAGAATGAATGAGTAATTAAATTAACCTTTTAAAAAATGAGTATGAAAAAACGAAAAATTTTTTTGAAAAGTATTCTCACAATACTATTTTGTGCGTTTACTTTTTCAGCGTTTGCTCAAACCAAAACAGTATCAGGTACTGTAGTGGACAAACAGAATGAACCTCTGATTGGTGTGGCGGTAAGGGTGCAAGGCACTTCTATTGCTGCGGCAACCAATTTTGATGGTAAGTTCACGCTGAACAATGTTCCTGAAAACGGTGTATTGGAAGTAAGCTTCGTAGGAATGACTACACAGACTGTACCAGTTGCCGGTAGAAACACCTTTAAAATTACACTGGAAGACGACACCGAAATGTTGAAGGAGGTGGTTGTAACCGGTTACGGTGGTGTCCAGAAAGCAAAGACTGTAACTGCATCTGCATCTGCTGTTAATGTTAAAGAGATTGCCAAATTACCGGTAGTTTCTATGTCAGAAGGATTAGGAGGTCGTGTGACAGGTGTATTTACACAGCAAAGTTCTGGTGCTCCTGGAGAAAACGTGAAGATTTGGATTCGTGGGGGTGCAAATATATTATACGTTATAGATGATGTAGTAATGGAATCAGCGCAGGGTAATGAGTTCTTTAACCGCCTTCGTCCGGATGACATTGCATCTATGTCTATTTTGAAAGATGCTTCTGCTACGGCAGTATATGGACCTCGCGCTGCCAACGGTGTGGTTGTAATTGCTACTAAACGTGGGCAAGAAGGAGCTCCAGTTATCACTTTCAATCAGAAATTATCTTTAATGACTCCTGCTTATCGTCCCGTTGGATTAAACTCCTATGAGTTTGCACAACAACGTAACGAAGTAGAATTTGCAAGTTTCCAGGAAAGCCCATCATTTAATAAGACAGCTTTATCAAAATATTACATGGGTGATCTTTGGCAAAGTGGCCACAACTATCAGGATATATTAACTATGGTAAACGAGCGTTATGGTATGAACTACACACTCACCAATATCCAAGAATTATTTGACCCTTATAAAACGCAAGGTGGTAATATCCAAGATTATTTTTCCTCATATGATCCTTGGGAAATGTTTAATCACAATCAGCCAATGACTCAAACAAATGTAAGTTTGCGTGGTGGTAGTGATCGCGTTGCATACTATTCAAGTTTGGGTTATATGAACCAACAAGGGGTAAGCAAAAACTATAACTACAATCAGGTTAACATGGTATTGAATACTGATGCTTACCTGCTGAAAAACAAAAGCCTGAAATTTACGCTGAATCTTAATGGAAACACCAGTACTCAAAAAAGACCGAGTGCAGGTGAAGGAATTTTTAATAACGCCATGTACGGCAACTGGATGCCTAATAGACCCTCTGAGTGGAGTACTGGTTTGGCAAGAAAAGGTTCTGTAGAATCACAGTTGAATACAGGCTTCAACAACAATGAAGCTTATCGTTTCCAAATGAACAGTGCGTTAAGATGGCAAGTGCCATGGATACAGGGTTTATCTGCACAAGCAAGTGCGAATTTCACTACATCATACAATACAAACCGCGTATTTAATCATGATCAAGAAAATGTATTTGATGCACCATACTCTGGAGCCTTCTCAAATTACAATCCTGTAAATGCCAATATGTATCAATATTGGTTCAAGTATAAATTGTTGACAGGTATTTATCAGTTGGATTATAGCCGCTCATTCGGAAAGCATAACATTAATGCAATGGCCAACTATCAAAGCCAGATACGTAGTACTAACTGGACTTCCGCAGCAAAAAAAGGTTATCCTACGACATTAACAACTGAAATTGATTTGGGGGCAGAAATGACCCGTGTCTCAGGTAATAGTACCGACTGGGGATCAGCATCATACATTGGACGTCTTACTTATGACTATGCAAACAAATACCTCTTCCAATATAGTGCTAACTATAATGGATCTCTGAGTTATAGTCCAGAAAAACGCTGGGGTTATTTCCATGCCGTATCTTTGGGTTGGGTAATGACGGAAGAAAGCTGGTTTAGAGATTTGGTAAATCCAAGTATAATAAACATGTTTAAATTAAGAGGTGGGGTAGGTTTAGTAGGAAATGAAGTGGGATATCCATTCTCATTTTTGACTCAATACTCACAAAATTCTAACCGTGTTCTTTTTGGAGATAACATGGATCCAAATGTAGGTTGGTATGTAAGTTCTATCGCTAGCGACCTTAAATGGTCAAGTAGTACACAGTACGGTGCTGGTGTGGATTACGGTTTGTTCAGAGATCGTTTGACAGGTTCATTTGATGTCTTCTTATATTTAAATAAAGGAGACGTTATGAATATGACTGACGATATGATTCGTACTGATATTCTTGGTATGCCTAACATCCCTCGTATAAATGCTCCTTTCGTTACAAACAGAAAAGGTGGTTTTGAAGTTTCAGCAAACTGGAACGACCGCATAGGTGAAGTAGGTTATCGATTAGGTCTTAATTACTCTTTCTGGGATCAACGAGTAACACGTCACACCGACAAAAGTTCTGACTGGTGGTCACCAACATTTGATAATATTGGAAAGCGTTGGATGCACCCTGTATATCCTTTTGGACTTAAAACTGATGGTTTGAATGGCAGTTGGAATGAAATGTATTACTCTATGCTCAACGCAGCAAGAGGTCACACACTTGGTACAGTAAAATTAGTTGATCTAAACGGTGATGGACGTGTAAACGATTATTACAACATGAATGTACCGGGACTTACTCCGCTGACACAATATGGTGTTACGTTAGGAGCTGATTGGAACGGATTTGATTTCGAAATTTTCTTCCAAGGAGCTGCAAATGTTTCTGGAGCAATGCCTTCACCACTCCGTAATCAGCAGAGCTATATGTGGAACTATGGACAATACGGCTTCCAAAATGCTTATACACCCAGCAATCCTGATGTTGAAGCAGCACTTCCAATTCCAGTACCGGAAGGAAGCGGATGGGGATACAGTTACATTGATCTTTGGGCATTTGATGCATCTTATCTGAAACTGAAAAATATCAGCTTACGTTATGACTTAAAACGAAATGTACTGAAAAACGTTTCTTACATTCAAGGATTAGATTTGAGTTTTGTGGTCACTAATGCTGCTACATGGACAAAAAAATCATATCCGCTAAAAGGTCTGCAAGATCCTGAGTTTATCACATCCGGAGCTTCTATATACAATAATAACGGAACTCTGGGTAGCTATCCAACACAACGTTCATTTACATTTGGACTTACTGTAACTTTATAAAAGATTAAATCATGAAAAGAAAAATCTATAAATATTTATCAGCCGGGATGTTGATCTTGGCAATAACAGGCATCAACACTGCCTGTAACCCGCTGGGTGTAGAGCCTACCAATCAGGTGGATGAAAGCCGTTTCTGGCTGAATCCGCAATTGGCACGTTCATATGTGAATGATTTCTATTTCTGGACTCCATCTGCTTCCGGGGATAATTTCCAATCAGAACAATGGTCAGACAACTGCCAGGGAAACTACGAACAAGACTGGAATACATACCGTCAAACCGCATTTAATCAGCGTCAATACGATGAGAATACTGGAAACGGCGTATTCTCAGGACCATGGTCAGATGCTTATAAGAAAATTTACAACGTAAACTTAGGGTTGGAAAAAATCGGAGCTTCGACTGCACTTGCTGAAAATTTGAGAAGTCAGTTGTTGGCAGAAACTTATTTCTTCCGTGCATTCGTATATTTTGATATGGAAAAATTCTGGGGTGCTGTACCATACGTAAGTAAAGCTCTTACAGTAGATGACGAAACCTATCTGCCTCAAAACAAACGCGAAGAGATTTTTGACAATATCCTTTCAGATTTGGACCAGTCTATTGCTAACTTTGATAAATCTGGCACAACTCCGGCTACAGGTATGATTAATAAAAATGTTGCAATTGCTTTTAAATCTCGTGTAGCTCTGTATGCAGCTAATGCTGCTGAGGCTTCTGCCAAAAATCTTTACACGGATGACGCAAAGGGTCTGTTCAAATTCCAAAAAACAGCTCAGCACTACTATCAGATAGCTTATGATGCAGCAAAGAGCCTTATCGGAAAATATAGCCTTGAGCCTGAATATGAAACGTTGTTTACAAGCACTACTGCTCACACAAGCCGCGAAGCTATTTGGCCGGTAATGTTCAAAGAAAATCAACGGGGTGGATTCAACCCTACATCTAAAAACGGACCTGACGGGGCCTACTACGGTGGTACAGAGAGTGCTTCCTACAACTGGGATTTCCGCTCCGGATTATTTCCAACTCAAGACCTGGTGGATGCTTATTTGCAAAAAGATGCAGCTGACGGTCAATGGAAAAAATGGTGGGAAACATCACAGTCAAAAGCATTAGGATTTACACAAAATGCTGAAGGCGAAATAGTTGGCTCAACAGCTAATTACCGTGATATTTATAAAAATCGTGATAAACGATTCTACGCTACTGTAACTTATGACGGAGCTTACATGGGACCGGCTGAAGAGAGATATATCATCCAAACTTGGATTGATAATACAGATCCAGCTACTTCTTTGAAGTACAGTTCATTACACACAGGATATCGTTTCCTTGACAAAATGACTGCTCCTCCTGTAAATAGGGCTTCTGCTCAAACAATTACAGGTTACTATTCAAGAAAATACTCTCAATTTAACAAGTACAATAACAATGGAACATTTGACAAAGGTACACAACGTCAAACTGCATATTTCAACATCCGTTATGCAGAGGTTCTGCTAAATGCAGCTGAAGCCGGTATCAAGCTCAATCAAAGTGATGCAAGAGATTACATCAACCAAATCAGAAATAGAGCTGGATTAAGTGACTTTACAGGTGCTGATTTGTGGAATGAAATGAAAATTCAACGTCGATTGGAATTTGCTTTCGAAAATCCGGGATTCCGCTACTTTGACCTGCTGCGTTGGGGTGAAGGTGAAGGTAAATCTACTATTGATGAACTTAATAATGCTTCAAGAGGTATTTGGATTTTCCGTAAAGGAGTAGAAAGTCAAAAAGTTGGCGAAAACGGTTACCCAGTTGCACCTGGTGGTCCTGGATATTTCGTACCAAAAATTGAGACCTTCAGAATGCCATATAGTATGTATAATAGAAAATTTGACAATAGCAGATACTATTTTATGCCATTCTCCTCTACCACGCTTAAGGACTACACACAATTACAGCAGAGTCCGGGTTGGCTGAATTATAATTACAATAACTAATTAAAATCTACAACTATGTTAAAAAATAAATTAATTAAAAAATTATATGCCTGTACATTCGTGCTGATTCTTGTGGTAGCTGTCACTGGCTGTGAGAGAGGATTGGTTTTCGAAGAAGCGCCAGAGGCAACCTATTCAGAGGTTACTGCGAGTCGAATTGATGTGAGAGCAAGACAATTGTTTACAAATCAAATTTACGCGATTAACTGGGACAAATGGGTGGATAATTATTTGAATACTCAATTGATCGGTGCTTCGAATGGAAGCTGGACAAATAAAACCGGTGCTCCTGTGACGCTTAGTAATGGTGTGACGGTAGCTGCAAACGAAACAGTAAAAGGAGGCATTGCTGAAGTAAATGATGCTAATGCTCCAGGCGGTAAACTTTACGTAATTACAGCGTATCTGAGTGATCATGCTACGTATTCTACTCCTAACAAAGGCTATCTATTTGACGGAAGTAAATTTAATGGTGATTTTCAGTTGATTAATCCTACTAATAATCGTTCTCAGCAAGTAAGATTGCCCGTAAATAAGAAAGAGGTAATTGTGGAACTTGTGCTTGTAAATGTATATGATAATGTTGTAGAAAGAGTTGACGGTGCACCAGCATTAGGTGTTCCTGGTGATTTTACCTCTCCAAGACGATATCTGGTAAAAAATATTGCTTATCGTCCAGCGGGTGTTGAGCAGTTTACTCGCTTGTATGAAGTCAGGGTAGTGTTTTATCCCAACAAATAATAACTTACTTAATTATCTTCAAAAGAGCTGGCGAGGTAAAGCCAGCTCTTTTGTTGATTACAACGATATTGTATTAGCTAACATATTTTTATAATATTCCATACACATGAATAACTTAAAATTTATCCCAATTATTCTTTTCTCAGCACTTTTTTTTCTCAGTTGTAATGGGAAAAAATCTGGAGGGAAAACCTCAGAAAAAGATTCTGTAATTACCACGGTATTTACAGTTGATGATTTGTTGGCTTCTGCAGACCAATTAGTGAATAAAACCATTACGGTTGAAGGTGAATGCTCGCATCTTTGCACCCACACCGGCAAAAAATTATTTCTCGAAGGAGATTCTGAAGACGCTATGATTCGCGCAGAGTCTGACAAGCCTTTCAGACAAGAGTGCATAAATAAAAAAGTACTTGTTACCGGAAAATTGATTGAAGAAAAAATTGATGAAGCTTACCTGACTAATTGGGAAAGTGAACTTGCAGCTAAGGCTGATTCTCTAACTCACGAGGGATGTACAACTGAAAGAAGAGCAGTAGGACAAAAGGAGATTCAATCGTCGAGTGACCGTATTGCTGATTTCAGAACCCGAATTGCCGAAGAAGAAGCTAATACAGGTAAAAACTACCTGGCATTTTACCATATCGAAACCGCCAACTACCGCGTAGTGGAATAATTTTCGAAGGGTCAAGGCAATTTTGTCAGTCGCATAAATAATCTAATGTGCTGGTAATCTGTATCTCATCATTTTGGCACATAAGTTGTATTTTAACAATTAAACTTTTAAAAAATATTGAAGATGAAAGCAAAATTTTACATAGGAAGTTTAATTGCAGCAATGATGATTTCAGTCAGTGCATTTGGACAAATAAAATCGGCTTCGAGCGTGATGAACAATATGGTTAATATCCTGAAAAACAACTCGATACAAACTAATTTTGGGCTTGTGGTAAAGGATGCCAATTCTTCAAAGCCGAGTGTCATGGGCGGCACATTTTTGATGAAAGGGAATCAATTCACTTTCAGCACCAAGGAAATGCAGGTCTATTTTGATGGAAAAACTCAGTGGGCTTTCATGCCTGACATCAACGAAGTTTCCATCACCAGTCCGACTGAAAAAGAACTGGCAGAAACGAATCCTTTGGCACTACTGCAGGCTTACAGCACGAAATCGACAGCCCAATACATCAAGAATAACGCTGTGAAAGATGCATACACCATTGAGTTGACGCCCAGGGACAAGACATCTGACATCAAGAAAATTCAGGTTGTGGTGAATAAAAAGTCCTATTTTCCACAGACTATTCAGCTTGCTGACAAAAAAGGGATGATTAGCACACTGGCACTGACAAAATTTCAAAAAGGTGTAAAAACCGATGAAAAAACCTTTACTTTTAATAGTTCTGTTTATAAAGATATAGAAATAAATGATTTGAGATAGTCAAAAAAAAGTTGTAATTTTGTGCATCAATTTGAAATACTCCATCCTCTAAAGGGGAGTTTTGAATATGCTGATAGTAAGGGCATTCACAAATAATTGAATGCTCTGATTCTTTATAAAAAATTAAAACCAACCCTTTAGGGTCCAATTATTATTATGAACGAAAAAGTTAGATGTCTGATTATTGGATCAGGACCGGCAGGATATACCGCTGCTATTTATGCATCCAGAGCAAATTTGTCGCCAGTGCTATATGAAGGTATGCAGCCCGGCGGGCAGCTGACCACAACCACAGAGGTAGAGAATTTTCCGGGTTATCCATCGGGAATCACTGGTCCGGAAATGATGGAAGACCTGAAAAAACAAGCTGAAAGATTTGGAACGGATATTCGTTACGGCATGGCAACTGCAGCTGATTTGTCGGCTGCACCGTACAAAATTACCATTGACAACGAGAAAGTGATCGAAGCTGAAACGGTAATCATTTCCACTGGAGCAGAGGCAAAATACCTCGGAATTCCAGATGAGAAAAAATATGCCGGATCGGGAGTTTCTGCTTGTGCTACCTGTGATGGATTCTTCTACCGCAATAGAAAAGTGGCTGTGGTAGGTGGAGGAGATACTGCTGCCGAAGAAGCACTTTATCTTTCAAATATTACTGAAAAAGTGTATTTGATTATTCGTAAAGATCATATGCGTGCTTCAAAAATCATGCAGGACAGGGTATTTGCCAATCAGAAAATCGAAGTTCTCTTTGAGCATGAGACAGAAGGACTTACTGGTGATAAAGTTGTGCAGGGAATCAATCTGGTGAAAAGAAGAGGACAAGCTGACGAGGAAAAAGTACATTATGAAATTGACGGTTTCTTCCTTGCGATCGGACACAAACCGAATTCAGATATTTTCAAACCATATCTTGAAACTGACGAAGTGGGCTACATCAAAGTAGTTCCCGGAACTCCAAGAACTGCAATCCCAGGTGTCTTTGCATCGGGCGATGTAGCTGATCCGCATTATCGTCAGGCAGTAACCGCAGCCGCTACCGGTTGTATGGCCGCTATTGAAGCCGAAAGATATTTAACCGAAAAAGGATTATAAACCCTTCCCAGTGATATAAAAAAGAAAAGCAGCAATATTTTTGCTGCTTTTTTAATTTGAGAATCAACCCTTTATTTATTCTCCTCCAAAATTCTTTGAGCTACATCTAAAATTACGGTATCATCCAGTTGCACTATACCACCGTCGGGTCCCGGCTCTATGTGTAATCCCACAATTTTCCCCTCTACGTAATCTGTACCGCCGAAATAGTTTTTAACAGTTTGTTTTTCCAGACCAAGTTCATCTGCGATCTTGGCCATACTCCCGCTTGGCAGTGCATCCTTTATTCTACGTAACTCGTTGAATGTTATTGTCTTTGTCATAATAAAATGAATTAATATGGTTAATAAATTTAAGCCTTAATTTACGCAATAAACTTAGTACTTTCTTTTTAATAATCCAAACAATATTCATCAAAAAAACAAAATATTTTACAAATATGTTTCAAATCATTTACACTTTTGTGATAATCAGAAAGTTGAACTTACAGATTGTATTGTTTATAGAATTCTACGATCGCCTCAATCCCTTTTTCGTATAGTTCGATGTGGAAATTTTCGTTGGGTGAATGGATGGCGTTTGATTCCAACCCAAATCCCATTAAAATCGGTTTTACGCCCAGTACTTTCTCAAAAACAGGAATCACGCCGATACTTCCACCGCGTCTTACCGGAAGAGGAGTTTTTCCAAATGCTTTTTCATAGGCTTTTTCTGCAGCTTTGTACTCCTTCGAATCGATTGGACAGACGTAGCTTGCTGCACCGTGAAGACGCGTTACTTTGATGCCAATATGCTTTGGTGCGATTTTTTTCAAATGTCTTTCTACAAGCGGAGCAATTTTGTCGTATTTTTGATTTGGAACCAAACGTGCCGAGAGTTTTGCAAAAGCTTTGGATGGAAGTACTGTTTTGCTTCCTTCTCCGGTGTATCCGCCCCAGATGCCGCACACGTCAAGCGTAGGCCTGATGCCGGTTCGCTCAATGGTAGAATACCCTTTTTCGCCGTGAAGATACTCGATGTCCAGGTCTTTTTTGTAAGCTTCTGTGTCGAGTGGAATCTGTGCGATAAGTTCTCGTTCTTTTTTGGAAACTTTTTCAACGTCGTCATAGAATTTAGGGATGGTGATTTTTCCATCTTTATCAATCAGCTGAGCAAGGATTTTGGATAATTCCATAATCGGATTGGCCACTGCACCTCCAAAAATTCCAGAATGCAGATCTCTGTTGGCGCCTGTCACTTCAATTTCCCAATACGCCAAACCACGTAATCCGGTGGTGATGCTCGGCATATCTGCCGCCAGCATACTGGTGTCTGAAACCAAAATGGTGTCGCATTTCAACAGTTTTTTATTCTTTTTGCAGAAATCCTCCAAACTTGGCGATCCGATTTCTTCTTCGCCTTCCAGGATAAATTTCACATTGCAATTAAGTTGGTTGGTTTTTACTAAATACTCAAAAGCTTTAGCGTGAAGAAACGATTGTCCTTTGTCATCGTCAGCTCCGCGGGCAAATACCTTTCCGTCTCTTATTTCTGGTTCAAAAGGTGGTGAAGTCCAAAGGTCGAGCGGTTCGGCCGGCATCACGTCGTAGTGCCCGTACACCATCACCGTAGGTAATTTTGGATCAATGATTTTTGTAGCGAAAACGACAGGATTTCCATTCGTAGGAAGGATTTCAGCAGTATCAACACCCGCTTCAAACAATAGGTTTTTCCACTGTTCTGCGCATTTTATCAAATCGTCTTTGCGGTGAGAATGTGAACTCACACTAGGAATTCGGATCAACGAGAATAAATCCTCGAAAAATTTTGGTTGTGTTTCTTTAATGTATTTTTTTATTTCCATGATAATATCTTTTAAGTATCAACGTTGAGTTAAAGCTTTTGTTTCACAAATCTAAAAATATTTTCACTTAAATATATGTGAGTTTGCTGTTTTGAAGAATATTTTAGGAAATTTGCAAAATTCAATCATCCCAATTTGTTCAGTAAGTTGTATTTAAGTACTTTTGTCAAACTGTGATTTCGTGAAAAATGCTTCAGTATTTGGATAGGGAAGTGGTCTGATCAATTTGTTATTGTATTTTGAAGAATAATAATTCACAGAAGATTAAAGTTATATATGAAAAAATTTTATCAATTTTCTTTTGTAATCCTAACGATATTTATTGTTGGTTGCACATCACAAAAAAAACTGAGTTACTTCAATCAATTGAATGAGGGCGCTGCAGACTCAATTAACAATAAATCCAACTTTTTGCACGAGGCAAAGATTAAATCCGGTGATTTGCTGGTGATAACGGTTACCGGTAGCGATCCTAACTCTGTTGCCGTGTTTAATCTTCCGATTATTACTTACGCTGCTCCAGGATCCGAAAATTTTTATGGAGTCCAATCTCAGCAGCCTTATACTGTAGAAACCGATGGTACGATTAATTTTCCAGTACTTGGCAAATTAAATCTGAAAGGATTGTCCCGTTCCGAAGCTGTGGAAATCATCACCGGCAGACTGACAGAGTATGTGCAAAATCCCATTGTGAATGTAAAATTTCTTAATTTTAATGTCACAGTGCTTGGAGAAGTTGTAAAACCCGGTCAGTATCCTATCAACAATGAGAGAACTACGATTTTGGATGCGCTCGGAATGGCTGGCGACATGACACCTTTCGGACGCAGAGAAAATGTCCTCATTACCCGTGAGCACAACGGAAAACTGCAATTTGCAAGATTAAACTTAAACGATGTTGATGTTTTCAATTCTCCTTACTATTATATCCAGCAGAATGATGTGATTTATGTGGAACCTAACAATGTACGTTCAATTTCGTCGCAGAATATACCGCTGTTTCTGTCATCCATTTCCACACTGGCAACTTTGATAACTTTGACCTATTCAATTTCAAGAAGCAATAGCAATCCTTAAGTTTCAATTGACAAAATCAAGATTTTTTTTATGAACAATAATCAAAATAAATTCAACCAAAACAGTAGCAGCGAAGACATAATTAATATCCGGGAGATACTTCTGAAATATATCCGTAGGTGGTATTGGTTTGTACTTTCTGTTATCATTGCCTTTATTATAGCCTTCCTATTTATCCGAAGTTCAGAAGTAAAATACCAGATTCAGTCTGTTATTCTTTTAAGAAACGACGAAAGTTCAACCGGAATCTCTCAGATGGCTATGATGGAAAGTCTTGGTTTTAATGGAATTTCAAAAGAGGTGGAAGATGAAATTCAAGTTATCAGTTCCAAAAAAATCATCAAACAAGCCATTGATTCTTTGGATCTTCAGGTTGAATATTTCGAAAAAGACGGGCTTCGTTATGTCAAACAGTACAAAAACGCACCTTTCAAAATAAGTCTTTCCAAGGAATTTCTTGACAGCTTGACTTACACTATAAATCTAATTGTAAAAGAAAGTGGCGGAACATACAAAGTGGATGTAGAAGCGAAGAGTCGATTTAAAGCAGATTATAAGCTCGCAAATATCCAGGAGCCTTTCCTGACTCCTGCCGGCAGATTCAATTTTGTAGCAACTGCTCTGCCCAAAAAAGAAACGAAATACAAGGTAATTGTTCATCCGATAAAGAATTTAGTTGAAAATTACAGTGAAAGACTAAGTGTTGGGACTATCAATAAGCAATCCAATGCCATAAAATTGTCGATCATCGAATCAAATATCCAAATGGCTGAAGATTTCTTGAATAAAGTGGTGGAACTGTATAATTTAGATGCGATAGTTGATAAAAACATCATTGCAAGGAATACGGCAAACTTTATTCATGAGCGGCTCGGAATCATCACCAAAGAACTTTTTGATGTTGAATCAGATGTAGAAAACTACAAACGTTCCAATAAACTGACCGATTTATCATCCGAGGCGGCGCTTTACCTTGAAACAGCCAGCACATACGAGAAACAGCTAACCGAGCTTGAGACACAGCTGAATATGGTCAATTCTGTCGAGAACTACATCAAAAGCTCTAAAAATGCTGATGCACTTATTCCGGCCAATGTGATCACTGACGATCCCTCCCTTGCCAAATCCATTCAAGAATATAACATGGCTGTGCTGGAACGGATGAAACTGGCTCAAACAGCGAATATGAAAAACCCGGCTTTGATGCAGGTCGATATGCAGATTGCAGCATTAAAATCCAATGTGCTGGCTAGTGTTGCAAGCGTTAAATCAGGCATTCAGATAGCTAGAAATGATGTGCTGAGACAAGGTGCACAGTTCAATTCAAAAATCAGAAGCGTACCAACTCAGGAGCGTCAATTCCTGGAAATAAAACGCCAACAGGAAATAAAACAAAATCTGTATCTTTTCCTGTCTCAAAAAAGGGAAGAAACAGCACTGAGTCTGGCAAGCACAGCTCCTGCCGCACGAACCATCGACAGAGCATACGCATCGTTGGAGCCCGTTGCTCCCAAAGGACGGATTATATACCTGGTAGCATTGATGATTGGGTTGCTGATTCCATTCCTTTATATTTATCTAAAAGATCTTATCAACAACAAAATTGAAGATTCAAAGGAATTCCAGCGTTTGATAAAAGCTCCATTTTTGGGAAGCATAGGTACAAGCCGTGAGAGTGAAACTGTGATTGTTACCGAAGGTAAAACTACGCCTATCGTTGAAATGTTCCGTTTGGTAAGAACAAATCTGCAGTTTATTATTGGTGGAAAAAAATCGCCGGTTATTTTGGTGACTTCCAGCTTAACTGGTGAAGGAAAATCATTTATTTCCATAAATCTGGCAATGTCGCTAGCCCTGATGAAGAAAAAAGTTCTTGTGATGGGGATGGATATCCGCAATCCGATGCTGGGTGAGTATCTGCATCTGCCACAAAACAAAGGCATGACCATTTACCTCTCAGACAGTTCTGTTGATCCTACAGAAATCATCCTTCCTTCAGGATGGCATGATTATCTGGATGTAGTTCCGGCCGGTCCTGTGCCGCCAAATCCTGCCGAACTTATCATGAATCCCAGGCTTGATGCGTTCATAGCTTACGCAAAGGAGAGATATGAATATATCGTGGTTGACACAGCACCGATTGGTATGGTATCAGACACATATCTTTTAAATAGAATTGCAGACAATTCGATCTTCGTAGCGCGACAGAATCACACACCTAAAGATGCAACCATTTTGATCAACGAGGTGTACGAAGAGAACCGCCTTCACGGAATGGGAGTAGTACTGAATGGAACTTCGTCTACATCATCAGGGTATGGCTACGGATACGGTTATGGCAGCAATCAGCAGAGAAGATACAAGCTTCCGGGTATCACATTTGATGAGAAACTACGAGGTTTTATTCATGATTTTTTGAAAAAAAGGAGAAATAGAAAATAGCAAAATAATTAAAAAGCATTCACTAGGTTGGATGCTTTTTTCGGTAAATTCTTGTTTTTCAATCAAAATTACACTGCATTTTACTACCCTTTTTTTTCAAAATTGCTGTTCTGGTGAATTTGTTTATTATTGTTAAACCCCACTACTGAAAATATGTTGCATAACATAAAAAAGGAATCGCTTGTTTGATTAAGTTTTTGTAAATTGCGTATCAATTTTTTTACACGAAATTTAATACCTTTTTTGTCTAACTATCTATAAATTAATGAGATATGAAAGTATATCAAACTAACGAAATTAAGAACATTGCATTGCTGGGTAGTTCCGGCGCCGGGAAAACCACTCTTGCAGAAGCTATGCTTTTCGAGAGTGGAGTTATAAAACGTAGAGGTTCAGTAGATAACCAAAACACAGTTTCAGATTATTTCCCAGTTGAAAAAGAGTATGGCTACTCTGTTTTCTCAAGCGTGTTATCCTTCGAGTGGAAGAACAAAATGATGAACTTCATCGATTGCCCTGGTTCAGATGACTTTATCGGAGGCGTAATTTCAGCACTTAACGTGACTGACATGGCAATGATGTTAATTGATGCAACAAGTGGAGTAGAAGTGGGTACGATGAATCAATTCCGCTACACAGAAGAGCTCAATAAACCGCTGCTTTTCCTTATCAACCAGCTTGACCACGAAAAAGCTGATTATGAAAACACACTTGCCGGACTGAAAGAAATGTACGGAAGCAAAGTAATGGTGGTACAATACCCTGTTTCATCCGGAGTTTCTTTTGATGCCGTGGTGGATGTGTTGAAACAAAAAATGTACAAATGGGCACCGGGTGCAACTGCTCCTGAAGTGCTTGAAATTCCTGCCAGCGAAAAAGACAGAGCTGATGATTATTTTCAACTTTTACTGGAAGCTGCTGCTGAGAATGATGAAGGCTTGATGGAAAAATTCTTTGACCAGGGCACGCTGACTGAAGAAGAAATGCGCGAAGGAATCCACAAAGGGATGCTATCTCGTTCTATGTTCCCGGTTTTCTGTGCATCTGGCGAAAAAAACATGTGTGTTCACCGTGTGATGAACTTTCTGAGCATGGTAGCACCATCTCCAAATGATATGCCTGCCCCGCTTAACTCGGAAGGCAAAGAGGTGAAACCAGATTCAAACGGACCTACTAGCTTATTCTTCTTCAAAACTACCGTTGAACCTCACATTGGTGAAGTTTCCTACTTCAAAGTTATGTCCGGGAAAGTTTCTGAAGGAGATGACCTTATAAACGCTAATCGCAGTTCCAAAGAGCGTCTGTCACAGATTCAGACCGTTGCCGGACAAATCCGCACCAAAGCTGAAGTTCTTCACGCAGGAAGCATTGCCGCAGCCGTAAAACTGAAAGATGTGCGCACTGGAAATACATTGAATTCAAAAGAAGTAAGCAATCAGTTTAATTTCATCAAATATCCGGATCCTCGCTACCGTCGTGCTATCCGCCCACTTTCTGAGTCCAATACTGAGAAAATGAGTGAAGCACTCAACAGAATGAAAGAAGAAGATCCAACATGGGTTGTGGAAGTTTCCAAAGAATTGAAACAAACAATTATTTCCGGTCAGGGCGAATTCCACCTGAAAACCTTGAAATGGAGAATTGAAAATAACGATAAAATTGAAATTGAATTTATCGAACCAAAAATTCCTTATCGGGAAACTATTACCAAAGCTGCGCGTGCTGACTATCGACACAAAAAACAATCAGGTGGTGCCGGACAATTCGGTGAGGTACACATGATTATTGAACCTTGGACAGAAGGCATGCCTGCTCCTGAAATGTTCCGTTTCGGAGGGCAGGAATACAAAATTAGCGTGCGTGATACTCAGGAAGTTACACTGGATTGGGGCGGAAAACTTGTGTTTATCAACAGTATCGTTGGTGGATCTATCGACACTCGTTTCTTGCCTGCCATCATGAAAGGATTGATGCAGCGCATGGAGCAAGGACCCCTTACCGGATCTTATGCCCGCGATGTACGTGTGATAGTATATGACGGTAAAATGCACCCGGTTGACTCCAATGAAATCTCCTTTATGCTTGCAGGACGTAATGCGTTCAGTACTGCGTTTAAGGAAGCAGGACCAAAAATTCTGGAACCTATTTACGACGTAGTTGTTTCTATCCCGGCTGAATACATGGGAGACATCATGAGCGATCTGCAGAGTCGTCGTGGAATGATTATGGGTATGGAAAGCGAAAAAGGTTTTGAAAAACTGAAAGCACGCGTACCTTTGAAAGAAATGTCAACTTATTCTACTACGCTAAGTTCGCTTACCGGCGGACGTGGTTCGTTCAATATGAAATTTGCCAGTTATGAACTTGTTCCATCCGATGTTCAGGACAAACTTCTCAAAGAATACGAAGCACAGAAAAAAGAAGAAGAATAGACATTCAACTATTTATTATATAGTTTCTTCAATTCTACTTAAAACGGCTGTCTGATTTCAGACTGCCGTTTTTTTTTGAGTTTAATGAGTTTTTCTATGAGCTTATTAATCAAATGAATTTCCATTGAGGTAGGATTCTCAAAAGAATTTATTATCTTTGGGATGAAAGAGAATTGTAGTATTACCAAAGTTTCATTTTCTCAAAATTATCAACGAAAGATAATATTCACTACATAAATATTTTATTAGCATGAAACGAGCATGAACACGGTGGTTCAACAAAGATGATGAGAATCTGACATGCGAGTTCCATGTGACAACTAAAAAACAAATTATTTACACATGAAAAAAGTTTTTTTATTATTAGCAGCAGTAACATTTGTATTTTCAGCGTGTAATCAACAAGTAAAAACGACTGAAATTGAAAATCCGGCAGTAAGTAACGAACTGATGGAACTCAAAGATTATGGTCCAGAACCAATTGTTTTTGATATGGAGGACATTACTTTGCAGAATGAAAATTTCCGCACTTCGTTTTGGACAGGTACATTTCTGCAGATGACATTGATGACTTTGCAGCCGGGTGAAGACATCGGATTGGAACTCCATACGCAGACTGATCAATTTATACGCGTAGAAGCTGGAACGGGAACAGTTTATATGGGTGATACAGAAGAAAATCTAGATTTTATTCGTGAAGTGAAAGATGATTTTGCATTTTTTATTCCTGCCGGAAAATGGCACAATTTGAAAAATACGGGTGATCAACCGCTGAAATTATATTCTATCTATGCACCGGTGGAACATGCACATGGAACCGTTCATGCTACACAAGCCGAGGGTATAGAACATGATCATGATCATTAGGAAAAGGATAAATTATAAAAAAAGTTGGAAGCGAATTTCCAACTTTTTTTTGTAGAATCAAAAAAGACTAATTATCATTCCCCTCATTGAAAAGCATATCTTCTATCTCTTCAACGATATCTTCGCTGTTTTCATTTATTTCAGATAAAATTTTTTGCCGGGAATCAGAAGCCGGAAGTTCCTGCACTTTCCTCAGTTGACGCTCGATGGCACGACTGCGTATTCCTGCCTGCTCGATGGTGCTGGATGCTTCTTGCAGTTTCTTCTTTGTTTTTTCAAGTACGATGCCAAATTTTCCAAACTCAGTTTTCACAGCTCCGAGTAAGTCCCACACTTCACTGCTTCTTCTCTGAATAGCAAGTGTTCTGAAACCCATTTGAAGACTGCTCAGCAATGCGCTGAGCGTAGTGGGACCGGTAATGGTGACTTTGAAATTTTTCTGAATGGTTTCAAATAATCCGGGCGTACGCAGTACTTCTGCATACAGACTTTCGAATGGGAGAAACATGATGCCGTATTCGGTGGTATTTGGCGGGTCGATGTATTTTTCCTTGATGTCTTTCGCGTTTTTGATAATAGAGTTTTTGAACGACTTTTTCAATTCCTCGATTTTTAGTCCGTCGCCATCGTCATACGCATCTACCAACGCTTCATAGTCTTCTTTTGGAAATTTTGAATCAATCGGAAGCCAAAGGGTCTTGTCAAAGCTATTGTTGTTTGGCATTTTTATGGCAAATTCTACGATTGCACCGCTGTTTGGTTTTGTAGTGACGTTTTTCTCGTACTGCTCGTTGGTAAGCAGGTCTTCGAGGAGGTTGGCAAGTTGGTATTCGCCGAGGATTCCTCGCGATTTCACATTGGTCATCACCTTTTTGATATCGCCAACACTGTTCGCCAGATTCTGCATTTCGCCCAATCCCTTGTGTACCTGCTCCAGCCGCTCGCTGATAAGCGTAAATGAATCGTTAAACCGTTTTTCGAGCGTGCTTTGGAGTTTTTCATCCACTGTATGACGCATTTCTTCCAGCTTTTTGCTGTTTTCATCCTGTATGGATTGAAGTTTTTGCTCCAATGTTTCACGGATTTTTTCAAGTTTAGCTTCGGTTTCGGCTTTTATCTGGTTTTGTTTTTCAGCAATATCGTTGAATTTCTGCCGTTGAACTTCATTCATGTCTTTGATATTATTCGAGAATTTTTCCTCAAATGATTTCAATCCCTCCGCCAGTTCCGTTCTGTTATCTTTGGAAGACGAAGTGAGTTGCTCTGAAAATGATTTAAGCGAAGAAGCAAGTTCCTGCCTGTTGCCTGAAAACTCTGAACGTATCAAAGGATCAATCTTCGAAATCTCAAATCCGGCTTGATTGATATCGGTTTTTAATTCATCGGTGTTGATATTCGGTTTCTTGAAAATAAGAATTAAGAGATTGACCACTAAAAGCAGTGCAAGAATGATAAGGAAAATTTCTGTAAAAGTCATATTCAGAATATAAGTTGTGTCATTAAAATCAAAACAATCCAACAAATATACAAAACAAAAGTCTAATATTTAATAAGATCGGTAAATTTCTAACTATCTGATTAAATCACTCGTTTTGTCAACTCTACTTATCAAAATAAGCAAATAATTGCCGATTTATTTTCAGGTATTGCACACATTTAGTAATTTTGTGCCTAAATAATTTAATGAATGAACTATTTCTGCAAGGAAATGTTTATTAACACAAACAACTTTAAAATAAAAATTATGAGTCATAACTTATTAAAGGGGAAAAGAGGGATTGTATTTGGAGCATTGAATGATATGTCAATTGCTTGGAAAGTAGCGGAACGTGCCGTAGAAGAGGGCGCAATTATCACGCTTTCAAATACGCCTCTTGCAGTACGGATGGGCACAACAAACGAATTAGCCGAAAAACTGAACGCCAGGCTTATCCCGGCTGATGCTACCTCGGTAGAAGACCTTGAAAATGTATTCAAGGAATCGATGGAAACTTTGGGTGGGAAAATTGATTTCGTGCTGCACTCCATTGGTATGTCGCCAAACGTTCGCAAAAAACGCACTTACGACGATCTTGACTATGATATGCTCTCTACAACATTAGATATTTCTGCTATCTCTTTCCATAAAATGATGCAGGTTGCAAAAAAAATGGACGCAATCGCTGATGGTGGTTCAGTGGTTGCACTTTCTTACATGGCCGCTCAGCGCACCATCTACGGTTACAATGATATGGCAGACGCCAAAGCAATGCTTGAAAGCATCGCACGCAGTTTTGGATATATCTACGGCCGTGAACGCAATGTGCGTGTGAATACCATTTCTCAGTCCCCTACCATGACTACTGCCGGAAGCGGTGTGAAAGGTTTCGACAGTTTGGTGGACTTCTCGGAACGTGTGGCTCCGCTTGGAAATGCAACTGCTGATGACTGCGCCGATTATTGTATGGTAATGTTCAGCGATTTGACCAAAAAAGTGACTATGCAGAATCTTTTCCACGACGGAGGATTTTCCAGCATGGGTATGAGTTACCGCGCTATGGAGCAGTACCTGAAGAGTTTTGATTGCCCGGAAGCTGACGAAAAATTCAAAGAATTCAAAGACGATAAAGGAAATATTATCTACGGATAAATGACAATCGATTTTCCAAACGATTGAATTTTCAACTAAGACAGCTGCTCAAATGAGTGGCTGTTTTTTTTGTTTGCCATAAATAATTCAATTTAATTTTACTTTATAGCTGTATATAAAAAGCACAGCCACAGTTTCAAACTGTGGCTGTGCTAGTATGAAAAAAATTAAATTATTCACTTCTTGGCTCACGAGGAGGTCTCTCTTCTCTCGGAGGTCTTGGAAGTAAAGCTTTGTGAGAAAGTTTGAATTTACCTGTTTTTTGGTCAATATCAAGCAGTTTTACTTCAATCGTTTCACCTTCTTTCAGACCGGCCTGATCCATCGTTTCTACGCGTTCCCACTTCAGTTCAGAGATGTGAAGCAAGCCTTCTTTACCCGGCATAAACTCAACGAATGCACCGTAAGGCATAATCGATTTGACTTTGGCATTGTAAATTTCGCCCACTTCCGGAATAGCAACGATACCTCGGATTTTAGCAACTGCTGCATCCAGTGATTCTTTATTGGCAGAAGCTATTTCTACACGACCCTGTTCGCCGATTTCTTCGATAGAAACTACTGCTCCTGTTTCTGCCTGGATATTTTGAATGATTTTACCTCCAGGGCCTATCACAGCACCGATCAATTCTTTCGGGATAAACATCACAATGATGCGTGGAGCATGTGGTTTCAAGTCTTCACGTGGCTCGGTAATCGTTTCTTGGATTTTGTCTAAAATGTGCATACGTCCAGCTTTTGCTTGGTTCAGTGCATTTTCAAGGATTTCAAATGAAAGTCCGTCCACTTTGATGTCCATCTGAGTAGCAGTGATACCATCGCGGGTTCCTGTTACTTTGAAGTCCATATCACCCAAGTGGTCTTCATCTCCCAAAATATCAGAAAGAATTGCATAATTCTGACCTTTATTTTCAGAAATCAATCCCATGGCAATACCAGAAACTGGTTTTTTGATTTGAACGCCAGCGTCCATCAGTGCCAATGTTCCTGCACAAACAGTAGCCATAGATGAAGAACCGTTTGATTCCAAAATATCTGAAACTACGCGTACTACGTAAGGATAGTCAGCAGGAATCATCGGTTTCAATGCACGGTAAGCTAAGTTTCCGTGACCAATTTCACGCCGACCAACGCCGCGTTGCGGACGAGCTTCACCTGTTGAGAACGGTGGAAAGTTATAGTGCAGCAAAAAGCGGTCTTTACTTTTGATAAGTGCTTCGTCGATGATTTTTTCATCCATTTTTGTACCCAATGTTACGGTTGTAAGTGATTGAGTTTCACCACGAGTAAATACAGCTGAACCATGTGCTCCCGGCAGATAATCAATTTCTGACCATATATGGCGGATTTCAGTTGTTTTACGTCCGTCCAAGCGTTTGCCTTCATCCAAAATAGAACGGCGCATCGCTTCTTTTTCTACAGCGTGGTAGTATCTTCCGATAAGTTCTTTCTTTTCTTCTGCAACTTCAGGATCAAGGCTTTCGATGAATTCAGCTTTTACGGCTTCGAAATTTTCAATGCGTGAATGTTTGTCAGCATTGCATGAAGCAGCAACTGCATAAACTTTATCGTATGTTTTTGCCCAGATATCTTTTTTCAGATCTTCGTCGTTGTTTTCGTGGTTGTATTCACGTTTTTTAGTTTTTCCTACCTCAGCCATCAGTTCAATTTGCGCCTGGCACTGAACTTTGATAGCTTCGTGTGCAATGCGGATAGCTTCAAGGAGTTCGGCTTCGCTTACCTCTTTCATTTCGCCTTCCACCATCATGATGTTGTCTATAGTAGCAGCAACGATAATGTCTAGGTCAGCGTTTTCCATTTGTGCAAAAGTGGGATTTACCAAGTATTCACCGTTGATTCTTCCGATGCGAACTTCAGAAATTGGTCCGTGGAAAGGTATGTCAGAAACAGCCAATGCGGCGGAAGCCGCCAATCCGGCAAGTCCGTCAGGCATATCAACACCGTCAGCAGAAATCAGGTTCACATTTACGAAAACTTCTGCATGATAATCATCAGGAAACAATGGACGCAAAGCGCGGTCAATCAGTCGGGCAATCAGGATTTCGTAATCTGATGCACGACCTTCACGGCGTGTAAATCCACCCGGGAAACGTCCGGCAGCACCGTATTTTTCTTTGTATTCTACCGATAAAGGCATAAAATCGGTTCCCGGTACTGCATCTTTTGCAGCACATACGGTAGCCAAAAGCATGGTATTGCCCATGCGAACTACTACTGATCCGTCAGCCTGTTTTGCCAGTTTGCCGGTCTCAATCGTAATTTCTCTTCCATCACCCATTGTGATGGTTTTTGTAACTACATTCATAAAAATTACATTAATTTATTTTAAACTTTAAAATTTCGTGTGCAAAGGTACGAATTAAATTTTGATTTTGAGTGGGTTATGCGGTTTGAAATTGAAGTCATTTTGGTGTGTTTTGAGAATATAAAGTGAAAATAAAAAGCGAAACCTTTCGATTTCGCTTTTAAGGAGAGATATTGTTTTACAAATTATCTTCTTGAATCTGTGCTTGAACTGGAGCTGGAGCGGGCAGGAGCTGTGGTCGTTCCTGAACTTCTAGTAGTTGTACTTTCAGATCTGCGCATTTGTGGTTCTACACGTACTGGATTTCCGATTTCGTTTCCGTAGTAATTCGTATTCGAACGTCTTGTTGTCGTAGTCTGCTGAGTCTGCGTTCTGTTTGTCGGAGTTGACGAAGAACGAGTCGGTGTAGTTACAGAAGCATCGCGGGTCGTAGTAGAGGTACGAGTCGGAGTTGTAGCCGTAGTGGAAGTTTGGCGTGTTCCGGTAGGAGCAGTAGTAGTGCGGGTTCTGTCCACGTTAGTTGCACGTTCCTGATTCACCTTTCTTGTGGTTTCTTGCTGTACGCGACGGTCTGCACTTGAATAAGTGAAGTTGCGGTTGCTGCGGATATTGCGGTCGTCCCAAGGTCTGGCTTTCTGACGCTCGTTGTCGTTATAGTAGATAGCTCCCTTTTGGTTTTCATTGAAACCACGCACGTAAGGGATATTGCTGTAGTCGTAATAGTCTATGTAGTAGTATCTTGGATAGCTTCTCACATAGTAGTGATGGTGCATCCAGGGTTGGTAAACTCTCGTGTTTACTACAATGATGTAGCTGTTAAATAAGTCGTAGGTGGAGTAGAATGGTGCAATCGACGGAACAAATATCCATTGACCCATGTTCAACACAACGAAGTCGCGGGTTGCCAGATCGTAATAGCACTCAATGTCAGGGAAATAGTAGTAACGAGCGCCCGAATAGTAAGTCGGTGCCCAAATCGGATTATTGTATGCATAATCATATACAGTAACACTGCTTGATTGAGGAGCACCGTAGTAGGTACCACAACCTGAAAAGAAAAATGCAGAAAATACTACCATTGCTGCAACTGCCGATTTAAGTAATAATTTTTTCATGATGTGAATTTATTAAAGGGTTAATTCCTTTTTTGTATTATGTTAAAAGCAAATTATGTGCCGAATTTATAAGTGATATTATTTTGCTGATTATCAGGTGTTTGTTTTAGCGTTAAATGTACGTTGAGAATTTATAAAAGTAGCTGTATCAGGTTTTTGAATGTCATATAAAAAATAATTATGAAACCAATTGTTCATTCTCATTGTTACTCTGTAAAAATAAGTAATTATTAATTCAAAAAAAAATATATGAAAAAAAGTTTATTTGTGCTTTTGTCAGCACTTTTTATTAGCAGCGGATTGTTCTCACAGACAATCTATAAAGTGGATCCATACCACAGTTCCATCAATTTCAAAGTAAAGCACCTGGGAATTAGTTTTGTAAATGGAAAATTTGAAAAATTCGACGGTATAATTACAGGTTCTGATTTCAAAACTGCAAAAGTAGATTTTACGGTAGATGTTAACAGCATCAACACGAGCGTGACGCCGAGGGACAATCACTTGCGGAGTGCAGATTTCTTTGAGGTGGAAAAATTTCCTCATATGACATTTTCCAGCACTTCTTTCAAAAAATCAGGGAAGAAATACAAACTGACTGGAAATTTGACCATTAAAGACGTAACTCGTCAGGTAACTTTTGACGTGAAAATGGGTGGGAAAAACAAAGCTAAGGATGGTGCCGAAATCCACGGTTTTTCTGCTAAAACCACTATCAACCGTTTTGACTACAACGTAGCATATGATCCGGATCTGACATCAGTTGGTAAAGATGTAACTATTTATCTGTATCTGGAATTCAAAGAGCAGAAATAAAAATATAGTTGAATAGAATAAAAAAACCGACTTTAGTCGGTTTTTTTATGTTCTATGTGATGAATTAATATCCAAAATGGAATAAATCACCAATAGAATCAATTTTTATTTGACTGAAAAAATGCGACAGCATATTCGCCTTAATCAATACTGAAAATAAAATCGTTACAAATAAAATTCCGTAGATTCCACCTGCAATGTGCGCCGAATGGTTTACATTGCCTGCTTGCTTTTTCTCCAAATAAATGGAAAGCACCACGTAAATTATCCCAAAAAGAAACGCAGGAAGCATAATCGGGATAAACATAATGCCCATAAAACTCATCGGATTTATCAGAATATAGGCAAAAACCACCGCCGAGACCGCACCGGATGCGCCCAATCCCCGGTAGTAGTGGTTGTCTTTTTGTTTGATATAGGTTGGCAGAATAGATATGAAGAGTGCCGTAACATACAGCACTATATACCAAATACCGCCTTCGGTTTCACCCAATGTAGATTTGAAAAATCGCTCAATATACGTCCCGAAAATAAATAAAGTCAGCATATTGAAAATCAGGTGTGTGTAGTCCGCGTGAAGCACTCCGTAAGAAAAAAGCCGGTACCAACCGTTTCGCTTTACCGCGGGCGGATAGAAAATGAGTTTCTCGGCCAAAGCCTGATTGTTAAACGCTCGGTATGAGATAAATGAAGTGATGGCGATGATGATAAATGTAAGCATATAAGTAAGCCCCTAACCCCTAAAGGAGAATTTAAAGAATTAAAAAGTTGATAAATATATATTGAAATAATTAATTGCACTCACTTAAAGCCTCCCCTTGAGGGGGAGGTTTGGTGGGGGCTTCTCTTTACTGAAAAATAAATTCCCACTAAACTAATTCCGGCGAAAGTCAGAAATCCCCATTTCATTGCTTTGAGAAAAATCGAATTTGTAACTTCGTTTATTCCATTTCCACCAAACATTCCGGCAAAAAGCAAGGTAACAATCGTCATGCTGATAATCTGCCCGATAATCCGCATGGATGCAGCCGAACCTGACGCTTGTCCGTACTGTGAGCGATCCACTGAACTCATGATGATGTTCATATTTGGCGATGAAAACAGTGCAAATCCCAGTCCCACCCATAGCAAGATAGCAACGATAATCCAATGCGGGGTTTCACTTGTCAGAAATGCCATCGATGCCAATCCTATACTGCACATTGCCATTCCAATAGTTGCAAAATAGCGCGCCTCAAACTTATCGGATAGTCGTCCGACAAAAGGCGAGAAAACAGTCATCATAATTGGCTGAGCAATCAGTATAAGACCTGCCTGCTGTGGCGTGAGTTGCTGTACTTTTTGAAGGTAAAGACTCAAAAAGAATACGATGGCAGCCGTTGCGCAATAGTTGATGAGTGCAGCTAAATTCGAGTAGGCAAAAAGACGGTTTTTGGTGTACATTTTCGTGTCGATTACCGGTATTTTTTCCTTGGTTTCAATAATCCAGAACAGAACAAGCGATAGCAATCCACCGCCCATTATCAGCCAACCTTTCGTATCGGGAATCTGAGAGGAACCGTACACCAGACACACCAGACCAAGCATAAATGTGATAAGTCCTTTGAAATCCATATTACCCGATTTGTTGTGTTGCACTTCATCTTTATCCAAAAAACGGAATGCTATCAACGTAGAAATTAATCCCAACAAGGCACTAACAACAAAAATTGAATGCCAACCAAGTTGCTGTGTGAGCATTCCGCCGAAAAACGGACCAAACGATAAACCAAGATAAACCGATGATACAGAGATTCCAATCACTCGCCCGCGATGTTGCGGAGGAAATGCCGAAACGAGAATTGCCTGACCTGTGGTGTTTGTGAAAGCAGCACCAATTCCCTGAAAAAACCTTGCAACGATAAGCCATTTTCCTGTTGGAGCCAAAGCGCATGCAATTGATCCGAGCGTAAAAATTATCAGTCCGATTTTATACAGTTTCCCTATGCCCGAATTGTCGCCCCAGCGCCCCACGGGAAGTAAAAACATGGCTGTAGAAAGCAAAAACGACGTGACCACCCAGCTCAGCATCACGGCATCCATTCCAAGCGATTTTTCAATGGAAGGCAAGGCAATATTGATGGATGAAATCAGAAAAGTTCCCATAAAAGAAGTTATGGAAATAATCAGCAGGATGGAAACTTGTTTTTTAGTCCAATTCATTTTTGCTTAATGATTTTTGTGTTATGAGCGATAGTTGGCTTTGCCGATATTTGTCCTTCGGACGATAGTAGTTTTGCCGATATTTGTCCTTCGGACGATATTAGCTTCGCTGATAGTTGTCCTTCAGACGATAGTTATTTGTTGTAAAAAAACTCATCATTCTTCTGAATTCACGCTTCGTTCTTCGATCTTTTGTGGCTTTTCTGTTAAAAATCTGTAAATATACTACTTTTTACGTCAACCGATGCAACGTTTTCGTGTTAAAAATCATCTATAAGAATATAACCCTTAATTTTTGAAAATGATAAAAAAAATAATTTTTGCACTCATTGTGGTTGTTTTCATTGCATGTAATAACAACTCACCAACGCTCGATGTTCAGGGAAAATGGAAGCTGATGAAAGTTGAAAATGCTTTTGCACAGCAGAGTATAGATTTGTCGTCGAAAAATATTATTTTCGACTTTGGCAGTTCTGAAGTTACAGTTACGGGGAATAATTCAGGTGATTATTACATAAACAACGGCAATTATCCTTATTCGTTGCAGTTGCAAAATTCGCTTTCTACCACATTTCAAAGCATGACTTTGATAATTAATGGGACACAGTATCTTTATTTAAAAACGGAAAATGAAATGACTTTGGATAATGGCTACGTGGATGGCGATAAATTGACTTTTTCCAGGCAATAACCGTGAGAATAATCAGCGGTTTTAGCATAAAATGAGTATATTTGCAGATTATCAATCACTTTAAACGATGAAGTCAAAAAATAATCTTTTTATTGTGTTTTTTTTACTTTACTCAACATTCAGTACGAGTGCTCAAAGTCTCAAATTTGGAGTTCAGGCAGGTGGAGGACTAGCTTCGGCATATAATTATTTCCCGGAAAAAAATGAGTACACAACTGATATAGAACTTGGTATTCCTAAAAATTTTATAGTTCCTTCGTATAATTTTAATTTATACATATCCTGTCCAATTAATGATTTAGCTGCTGTCGCTGTCGAACCGGGTTTTATTCAAAAAGGATATTCAAACAAATTTATTGATAATAATGACCTTGCATATAATAAGAACTACTTGTCGTATATACAAATGCCGATTTTACTTGAATATAAAATTCAGCAGCCAATTACATTAAGTATCGGACCGGAAATTGCATATTTACTCAGAGCGCGTCTGAAAAATGAAGGCATCGACGGAAGCGTGAACTTAATGAATTATTATCAAAAAAATCGGGTTGATGTAGGCATGCAATTTGGTGTATTTTACACTTTTAATGAACGTTTTGACTTAGGATTGAAGCTTGGCGCATCACTCACCAACCTGGAAAAAAATTATTTAGTTAATGAAAGCGGTGAAGTCCTTGCAGATATCAAGAAGAAGGCAACGTATTTGAATACATTTACACGGTATAAATTTTAGTTAGACTTTTAGAAAATAGACAATTAGAACACAGACTATTATTAATTCAAATCATATAAATTAAATTTCCGCTCTTTAAGTCCCCCTTGAGAGGGATTTAGGGGGCATTTACGCTTATGAAAAACTTAGAACCCAAAATCGTTTGGAACCATTTTTACGAGATTACGCAAATTCCACGTCCATCAAAAAAAGAAGAGAAAATCCGTGCATTCTTGCAGGAATATGGAGAAAAAAACAACTTTGAAACAAAGACTGACAAAGCCGGTAATGTGCTGATTGTAAAGCCTGCTACTGTGGGTTACGAAGATAAGAAAACCGTTATTTTGCAAGCACATATGGATATGGTTTGTGAGAAAAACAAAGGTGTGGAATTCGATTTTGAGAATGACGCCATTCAAACCGAAATCCGTGGCGAATGGCTTCATGCCAAAGGAACCACACTTGGTGCGGACAACGGCATCGGGATGGCGCTGATGCTTGCCGTGCTTTCTTCTAACGACCTGAAACACCCAAAAATTGAGTGTCTTTTCACCACAGATGAGGAAACGGGACTGACAGGAGCTTTTGCCCTGGAAGAGAATTTTCTGACAGGCGATGTGCTTATCAACCTGGATTCGGAGGACGATGGTGAGATTTTCGTGGGATGCGCCGGAGGTATTGATACAACAGCACGTCTGCGATACAAAACCCGTAAAACGCCCGATGGTTATTTTGCATTTTCGGTAAATGTGTCCGGACTTCTTGGCGGTCATTCCGGCGATGACATTGAAAAACGCCGTGCCAATGCCAACAAAGTGCTGAACCGCATTCTGTGGAATATGATGCAGGATATGGATTTGCGCATCGCAAAAATTGACGGTGGAAACCTGCACAACGCCATTCCGCGCGAAGCGTCTGCGCTTGCTGTGGTACCTTATGCCGACAAAGAAAAAGTGCGTGTGATTTTCAATCAAATTGCATCCGACATTGAGGGTGAAAACAAAGAAGTGGAAACTAAAATGCGCCTGGCGCTTCATTCGGAGGATGTTCCTGAAGAAACATTGACTAAAAAAAGCACACGTAAACTCCTTAACGCCATTTATGCTTGTCCGCACGGCATCAAAGCGATGAGTGCCGATATGCCTGGCTTAGTGGAAACTTCCACGAATTTGGCATCAGTGAAAATGCTCGAAGGTAATGTAGTAAAAATAGTCACAAGTCAGCGCAGTTCGGTAGAAAGTGCGAAGTACGATATCGCTCACCAGGTAGAAGCGGTGCTGAAATTAGCAGGATGTAAAGTTACGCACGGCGACGGTTATCCGGGTTGGAAACCAAACCTGAATTCCGATGTGCTGAAAGTAGCCGAAAAAAGTTACGAAAAATTGTTCAACCAAACGCCCAAAATTAAAGCCATTCACGCCGGATTGGAGTGTGGACTTTTCCTGAAAAAGTACCCGCATCTGGATATGATTTCCATCGGCCCAACTATGCGTGGAGTCCATTCACCTGACGAAAGACTACACATTCCGGCTGTTGGCAGAGCGTGGGAATGGTTGGTGGGAATATTGTCTGAACTGTGATTTATTTGATTAAAATGATTTTTCAGATATTCTAAAAGTAACACGAATGACGCAAATCTAACGAATAACACAAATTTTACCTTTCGTGTTTTTATTAATTTGTGTCATTTGTGTTCAAGTTTTCTTTGCTATTTCGCGTCTTTGCGAGAAATAAATAATGCATTAATTACCGCAAATTGCTTGTTCAAATTTAAAAATTTGTGTCAATTTGTGTTATTCGTGCAATTTGTGTTCCATATTATCAAGC